>NZ_VBZC01000085.1:31386-33613 GCF_005786655.1 Streptomyces montanus | reverse complement strand
GGCCCGCGTCCCGGTGGCGGTGGCCCCGGTGGCCGCGGTCCCGGTGGCGGCGGTCGCCCCGGCGGCGGTGGCGGCGGCGGTCGTCCTGGTGGCGGCGGTTTCGCCGGTCGTCCCGGTGGCGGCGGTGGCGGTTTCGCCGGTCGTCCGGGTGGTCCCGGCGGCGGTGGCGGCGGTTTCGCCGGTCGTCCGGGTGGTCCCGGTGGCGGCGGTGGCCGTCCCGGCTTCGGTGGTCGTCCCGGTGGTCCGGGTGGCCGTGGTGGCACGCAGGGCGCCTTCGGTCGCCCCGGCGGTCCCGCGCGTCGTGGCCGCAAGTCGAAGCGGCAGAGGCGCCAGGAGTACGAGGCCATGCAGGCCCCGTCGGTCGGCGGCGTGATGCTGCCTCGCGGCAACGGCGAAGCCATTCGCCTGTCGCGCGGTGCTTCCCTCACCGACTTCGCGGAGAAGATCAACGCCAACCCGGCGTCGCTCGTCGCGGTGATGATGAACCTCGGCGAGATGGTCACGGCCACGCAGTCCGTCTCCGACGAGACGCTGCAGCTCCTCGCCGACGAGATGAACTACACGGTCCAGATCGTCAGCCCCGAGGAGGAGGACCGCGAGCTGCTCGAGTCCTTCGACCTGGAGTTCGGCGAGAACGAGGGCGGCGAGGAGAACCTCGTCGCGCGTCCGCCGGTGGTGACCGTCATGGGTCACGTCGACCACGGTAAGACCCGACTGCTCGACGCCATCCGCAAGACGAACGTCATCGCGGGCGAGGCCGGCGGCATCACGCAGCACATCGGTGCCTACCAGGTCGCGACCGAGGTCAACGACGAGGACCGCAAGATCACCTTCATCGACACCCCGGGTCACGAGGCGTTCACCGCCATGCGTGCCCGTGGTGCGAGGTCGACCGACATCGCGATCCTCGTGGTGGCGGCCAACGACGGTGTGATGCCCCAGACGATCGAGGCGCTGAACCACGCCAAGGCGGCCGAGGTGCCGATCGTGGTCGCGGTCAACAAGATCGACGTCGAGGGCGCGGACCCGACCAAGGTGCGCGGTCAGCTGACCGAGTACGGCCTGGTGGCCGAGGAGTACGGCGGCGAGACGATGTTCGTCGACATCTCCGCCAAGCAGGGTCTGCACATCGACTCCCTGCTGGAGGCCGTGGTCCTCACCGCGGACGCCTCGCTCGACCTGCGGGCCAACCCGGAGCAGGACGCGCAGGGCATCGCGATCGAGTCCCGGCTCGACCGTGGCCGTGGTGCCGTGGCGACCGTCCTCGTCCAGCGAGGCACGCTGCGGGTCGGCGACACGATGGTGGTCGGCGACGCGTACGGCCGTGTCCGTGCCATGCACGACGACCTCGGCAACAACGTCGAGGAGGCCGGTCCTTCGACGCCGGTCCAGGTCCTGGGTCTGACCAACGTCCCAGGTGCGGGCGACAACTTCATCGTGGTCGACGAGGACCGTACGGCCCGTCAGATCGCCGAGAAGCGCGCCGCCCGTGAGCGCAACGCCGCGTTCGCCAAGCGCACGCGCCGCGTCTCGCTCGAGGACCTGGACAAGGTGCTCAAGGCCGGCGAGGTCCAGCAGCTCAACCTCATCATCAAGGGTGACGCTTCTGGTTCCGTCGAGGCTCTCGAGTCCTCGCTCCTCCAGCTCGACGTCGGCGAAGAGGTCGACATCCGGGTGCTGCACCGCGGCGTCGGTGCGGTCACGGAGTCGGACATCGACCTGGCGATGGGCTCGGACGCCATCGTGATCGGCTTCAACGTGCGCGCCGCGGGGCGTGCCGCGCAGATGGCCGAGCGCGAGGGCGTGGACGTCCGCTACTACTCGGTCATCTACCAGGCGATCGAGGAGATCGAGGCGGCCCTCAAGGGCATGCTCAAGCCGGAGTTCGAAGAGGTCGAGCTGGGTACGGCGGAGATCCGCGAGGTCTTCCGCTCGTCCAAGCTGGGCAACATCGCGGGTGTTCTCATCCGCTCCGGCGAGGTCAAGCGGAACACCAAGGCGCGACTGCTCCGCGACGGCAAGGTCATCGCGGAGAACCTCAACATCGAGGGTCTGCGTCGCTTCAAGGACGACGTCACCGAGATTCGCGAAGGGTTCGAGGGCGGTATCAACCTCGGCAACTTCAACGACATCAAGGTCGACGACGTCATCGCGACGTACGAGATGCGCGAGAAGCCGCGGGCGTAACGCTGCGGCGGGCTGAACCGGGTTGGCGTCGCCCGGCGGG
>NZ_VBZC01000085.1:0-31376 GCF_005786655.1 Streptomyces montanus | reverse complement strand
GCAACCCCCGGGCGGGGCCCCCCCGACCGGGGTTTTCGCCCCCGCCGCCCCTACCCGTCCCATCCCTTGGGGCTGCGCCCCCAGACCCCCGCTATCGGCCTGAACGGCCTCGTCCTCAAACGCCGGACGGGCTGAAGGTCAGCCTCTCCGGCGTTTGAGGAGCGGGGTCTGGGGCGGAGCCCCAGAAGGATGGGACGGGTAGGGGCGGCGGGGGCGAAACTCCCTCGAGCGGCCGCGGCCCTTCGTTGTACCGTTCTTGATGTTCCCGCCAAGAGCTTGGCGGGCCATCTACCCCGTACCGGCGGGACATCCGGACACACATGTACGTGGGGACTCTGTCCTTCGATCTCCTGCTCGGCGACGTACGGTCGCTCAAGGAGAAGCGTTCCGTCGTCCGCCCGATCGTGGCCGAGCTCCAGCGCAAGTACGCGGTGAGCGTGGCGGAAGTCGGCGATCAGGACCTCTATCGGCGGGCCGAGATCGGCCTGGCGGTGGTCTCGGGGGACACGGGGCATCTGACGGACGTACTGGACCGGTGCGAGCGCATGGTCGCCGGCCGGCCGGAAGTGGAGCTGCTGTCCGTACGACGGCGGCTGCACGGCGACGACGACTGACCGTGCACGACTATGGGCTGTGCACGCGGAACAGGCAAGGAAGAGGGAGACGGACCAGTGGCCGACAACGCGCGGGCGAAGAGGCTGGCGGACCTCATCCGAGAGGTGGTGGCCCAGAAGCTGCAGCGCGGGATCAAGGACCCGCGGCTCGGTTCGCACGTCACCATCACGGACACCCGGGTCACCGGGGATCTGCGGGAGGCGACCGTCTTCTACACGGTGTACGGGGACGACGAGGAGCGGGCTGCGGCCGCAGCCGGCCTGGAGAGCGCCAAGGGCGTGCTCCGCTCGGCGGTCGGCGCGGCGGCGGGCGTGAAGTTCACCCCGACCCTGAGCTTCGTGGCGGACGCCCTGCCGGACACCGCCAAGACCATCGAGGACCTGCTCGACAAGGCACGGGCCTCGGACGCGAAGGTGCGCGAGGTCTCGGCCGGCGCCAACTTCGCCGGTGACGCCGACCCGTACAAGAAGCCGGGCGATGAGGACGAGACGGACGGCGACGCCGCGGAATGACGCAGAAGAACCGGACGCCCGACGGACTTGTCATCGTCGACAAGCCGTCGGGCTTCACTTCGCACGACGTGGTCGCGAAGATGCGCGGGATCGCGAAGACCCGCCGCGTCGGACACGCGGGCACCCTCGACCCCATGGCGACGGGCGTGCTCGTCCTCGGCGTCGAGAAGGCGACCAAGCTGCTCGGCCACCTCGCACTGACCGAGAAGGAGTACCTCGGCACGATCCGGCTCGGCCAGACGACCCTGACCGATGACGCCGAGGGCGAGATCACGGAGTCGGCGGACGCCTCGGGGATCACCCGGGACGCCATCGACGCCGGGATCACCAAGCTCACCGGCGACATCATGCAGGTGCCGTCCAAGGTCAGCGCCATCAAGATCAACGGTGTGCGCTCGTACAAACGGGCCCGCGACGGCGAGGACTTCGAGATCCCGGCGCGCCCGGTGACGATCTCCTCGTTCTCCGTGTACGACGTCCGGGGCACCGTCGCCGAGGACGGTACGCCCGTCCTGGACCTGGTCGTCTCGGTGGTCTGCTCGTCGGGGACGTACATCCGCGCGCTGGCCCGTGACCTCGGCGCCGACCTGGGAGTCGGCGGCCATCTGACGGCGCTGCGCCGCACCCGCGTCGGCCCCTACAAGCTCGACTCCGCGCGCACGCTCGACCAGCTCCAGGAGGAGCTGACCGTGATGCCCCTGGCGGAGGCGGCCGCGGCCGCGTTCCCGCGCTGGGACGTGGACGCGCACCGGGCGCGGCTGCTGACGAACGGTGTCCGGCTGGAGATGCCCGAGGAGTACGCGGGCGTCGGCGCCGTCGGGGTGTTCGGTCCCGAGGGCCGGTTCCTTGCCCTGGTGGAGGAGCGCAAAGGCAAGGCCAAGAGTCTGGCCGTGTTCGGCTGAGGCCCTGCCGCGCCGGGCATGATGTCGCCGGGTATGAGGTCACCGGGCATGAGGTCGTCGAACTCTCCGGTGGTGCACGGCTGTTGGGGCTGTCGGCTTCGTCGTGGAGCGGCGTTCACGGAGAATCCTGTGTACGCCGCTCCACGGTCCCCCCTCCCTAGGTGTCTATCCATCCGCCGAGGTCGATTCACCCGTCCGGGCAGGCGCGCGGAGTGAACCGGGGGAGTAGAAGGGGGCTCGTTCGTCCGGCGATCTTTCGGCTCGACTTTCCCCGTGCCTACCGTCGAAAAGCACGAGGCGGTGCGGACGGCAGAGAGGGTCGAGCATGGCGGGACGAGGTCCCCGGGCCGGGGGCCGTGGGGCGTCGGACGCCACCCGGGACGCATGGGACGCGTGCCTGGTCCGGATCTGCGATCTGGCCGGGCGGCCGCGCGGTATGGGGTTCGTCGCCGACCACCAGGGCACGGTGGTCACCAGTCACGAGACGGTCGACGGACTCGCCCGCCTCGTTCTGCACGCCGCCGGGGGCCACACCTGCATGGTGGCGGCCGACGCGGTCACGCCGCTTCCGGACCTGGACCTCGCCCTCGTCCACACCGAAGGCCTCGGCCTCGGCGTAGAACCGCTTCCCGTCACCGCTCGGGACTGCGTCGAGGTCGGCACGTACGTTCGTATCGCGGCGGGCGGCTGGCGCGAGGCCCGGGTGCTCGGCTCGTCCCCCGTGACGTACACGGCGACCGACCGCTTCCATCTTCTCGACGCCGCCGTGGAGTTGGCGATCGGCACGGCAGGCAGCGACGCGCTCCGCCTGGGCGGCGGGGCGGCCGGAGGGCCGGTGCTCGACCCCGCCACCGGCACGGTGATCGCGGTCCTGGGCACCGCGCTCCAGTCCGACCACCGGGTGGCGGGCTTCGCGGTGCCGTTGCGGACCGACGTGCGTACCAACGTGCGGACCGACACCGACGGTCCGCTGGCGGAGCTGCTGGCCCGCAACGCGGCGACGGTGCCCGCGTACGGGGCCGATCTCAATCTGGCGGGGGTCCTGGAGCTGACAGCCACCTCGGTGGGACCGGACGGCCCCCGGAAGGCGGCGGGCCCGGGCGAACGGGCGCACCCCGTCGAAGGGGCGGAGCTTGTCGAACGGGCCCATCTGGTGAGCGAGTTGGCGTCCTTCACCGCTGACCCGGATGCCGCCGTGCTCGGACTCGTCGGCGCCCCCGGCAGCGGCCGTACGACGGAACTCGCGGCCCTCGCCGCCCGGCGCGACCGGGCTTGTGAACCGGCCCCCACGCTGTGGCTGCGCGGCGCCGACCTCCGGGGTGCCGACACGTCGGTGGCCGACGCGGCGAGGAGGGCACTGGAGCGGGCGGGGCGGGTCGTGGCGGCTTCGGGGGAGCCGGGGGAGCGGGGGGAGCCGGCCGGGGAGGGGGCGGCGAAGCGCTGTGCCGGGACCGGCGGCGCGCTCGACGGCATCGGCGAGGGCGGCGAGCTCGGCGACATCAGCCCGGAGCGGCTCGCCCTCCTGGCACGGGACGCGGGGCGGCCCCTGCTCCTGCTGCTCGACGCTCCCGAGGAGATGCCGCCGGACCTCGCCCACCGCCTGCCCGAATGGACCTCCGCAACCGCCGACTGGCTGCGCCGGACCGGGGCGCGGCTCGTCATCGCGTGCCGGCCGGAGTACTGGGAGCAGGCGGGGGCGGAGTTCCCGCCCGGGCTGCTGTACGGGACGGATGAGCCCACGGGCGGCGGTGGGCGGCTGCCGGCCTGTGTGTGGGTCGGTGATCTGGAGGAGGACGAGGCGGAGCGGGCACGGGAGCGGTACGGGATTCCCGAAGGCTTGCTGGAAGAGGCCGACGCACGGCATCCGTTGGTGTTGCGGTTGGCCTCGGAGGTGGTTCGGGCCGCGCCGACGGAGACTCCGGTGGGGCGGCTCGGACGGGACGACGTGTTCGCCGCGTACCTGGATCTGATGTGCCTGCGCGTGGCCGAGCGGCTCGCCGCCGTCAACGGAATGCGGGGCAGGGCCGTACGGCGGCTCGCGGCCCGGGTTTCCGGTCAGGTGCACGAGGCCGCGCGGCGCTGTCTGGGGTCCGGGCAGGGGGAGTTGGCCCGGGTGGCGTTCGAATCCGTCTTTCCCTGGAGGAGCGGGCCGGAGCGGCGGCCGGGCGGTTGCAGAGGCTGGGCGTCGGCCGTGCTCGCCGAGGGCCTCCTCGTTCCGGCGGGCAACGGCTACCGCTTCGCCCACGAAGAGCTCGCCGACTGGATCCAGGGCATGCACCTGGACCTGGACACGGCACTCGACGCCCTGGTCCACCCTCGGGGCGAGCTCCCGGAGCAGGACGACGTACCCCTCCCGTCCTGGGCCGAGACCTCCGTGACACCCTCGCCCGCGCCTCCGCCCCTCCCTGTTCCCCGGCACCGTGTCGGCCCCGTACTCCAAGCCCTGCTCCTGCTGCCCCGACCGGCGCCGCGCCCAGAGCTGGGCCATGCCCGACTCGCCGCCAGGCTCCAGGAGCTGGTCCAGGCCCTGGACGAGCTCCGACCGGCTCAGACCGCAGCCTCGACCTCCGCCTCGGTCTCGGTCTCGGCCCCGGCCTCGGTCTCGGACTTGGCCTCGGCCCCGGGCCCGGCCTGGTGGGCCGCCCGGCTCCTTCATGACGTGCTCCTCCAGGTGCCCGACGCGAGTCCGTACGTCGGAGTGCTGCGGCACCTCGCCGGGCGGATCGTGACCTGGCGGAAGCAAGGACGGGGCGTACCGGGGGAGTTCGGGCCACAGTTCTGGACCGCGCTGCCCCTGCCGGAGGCGACGCGGTTCGACCTGCTGAGGCGGCTCGTCGGGGCGGACGTGGCCCCGCCGGGCTCCGGGCCCCGTTACCTGGACGCGGTCTCCGACCTCCTCGCCGCCGATCCCACCGCGGTGCAGCCCCACCTCACCCACTGGTTCGACGACGACCGCCCGCTCCCCGCGACCCCCGACGCCACCGTCGCCGCGGCGGCCCAGGCTCTTCTGCACACCCATCGGCACCAGGCCCTGGACGACCTCGCCGAGGCGCTGGCCGACAGCGCCCACCCCCGCGGGGACGAGCTCCTCGCCGTACTGGCCGAGGAGGAGCCCTCCGCCGTGTGCAGGGCGGTCGACCGCTGGGCGCACGACGAGCGGCCCGCGCGGCGGGCGGTGGCTCTGACGTACGGGCTGAGGGCGGCGCCGCACGTACGCACCGAGGCCGAGCGCGATCTGCTGCGCTACACCGCGCTGGCCCTGCTCGCCCGTCCCGCCGACCGCACGCTGCACGGCGGGGCCCTCGCGCTCCTCGTACAAGATCCGCGGACTCGGGTCCGTTACCTGATGCGGGCCTTGGAGCGCTTCGCGGCGGGCGACCCGTGGGTGCCCGCGAGCGCGCTGGTCGACGCGCTGGACACGCATCCAGGACCCGTGCTCTCCGCGTTCCGCGACCGCCTGCGGGAGCCGGACGCGGGCGACGCGCTGCGCACCCTCGCCGAGATCACGACGCCCGCCCTGGCACGCCGCGTGGCCGCCCTCGTGCGCGATGCCGTGGAAGCGCACCCGGAGGCCGCTCAGCACGTGGCGGCGTACGTCGACCGTCGGCTGGAGGACGGGCCCGCCGCCCGGGCCGTGCTGCACCGGCTCGTGACCGGTCTCCTCGACGGGCGGTCGCCGCAGGCGCGGGCCGCGCTCGCCGAGGTGCTCGCGGCGCCCGGGACGCCGGCCTCCCGGCCCCTGCGCCGCGAGTTCCTGGACCTGCTGCTGACGCGCGAGCACGATCCCGTCGTCCTCGACGCGCTCGTCCGTGCCGCCGCGGACGGTGCGGCCCGCAGCGACGAGGAGCACACCCGCGCCCTGGTGCACCGTGCGGGCTTTCTCCTCGTCCGCACTCCGGACGGCGCCGCCCGCTTCGACCGCGCGCTGGTCGACCTCGGCCGCCGCATCCCCGGCTTCGCGACGCTCGTCGCCCGCTGGCTCACCGGCGAGCCCGAGGACTGGTCCACCGTGGTCGGCCCCAGCACCCGCCGCATGATCGAGAACCTGGCGGGCACCCGGGTCCCGGCCTGACCGAGCCGTCCACCTCCGGGCCCCACGTGCGCCCCGTCACAGCCCCCATGCCGATGCGGGCCGAGCGCACGCGGCATGGCACCCTTGGACCTGCGTATGAGGCAATCGGTACACGGACAATACGGACTCGGGTTCGACGAGGAGCGGTCACAGTGCAGCGCTGGCGTGGCTTGGAGGACATCCCCCAGGACTGGGGGCGCAGCGTCGTCACCATCGGCTCGTACGACGGCGTCCACCGTGGGCACCAGCTGATCATCCGGCATGCCGTGGAGCGGGCGCGCGAGCTGGGCGTGCCGTCCGTCGTCGTCACCTTCGACCCGCACCCCAGCGAGGTCGTGCGCCCCGGCAGCCATCCGCCGCTGCTGGCCCCGCACCACCGTCGCGCCGAACTGATGGCGGACCTCGGTGTCGACGCCGTGCTCATCCTGCCGTTCACCACCGAGTTCTCGAAGCTCTCGCCCGCCGAGTTCGTCGTCAAGGTCCTGGTCGACAAGCTGCACGCCAAGGCCGTCGTCGAGGGCCCGAACTTCCGCTTCGGCCACAAGGCCGCCGGAAACGTGGCGTTCCTGGCCGAGCAGGGGAAGACGTACGACTTCGAGGTCGAGGTCGTCGACCTGTATGTGACCGGCGCGGCCGGAGGCGGCGAACCCTTCTCCTCCACCATGACCCGGCGGCTCGTCGCCGAGGGTGACGTGGAGGGCGCGCGCGAGATCCTGGGCCGCCCGCACCGCGTCGAGGGCGTCGTCGTCCGCGGCGCCCAGCGCGGCCGCGAGCTGGGCTTCCCGACCGCCAACGTCGAGACCCTCCCGCACACCGCGATCCCCGCCGACGGCGTCTACGCCGGCTGGCTGCACGCGCAGGGCGAGGCCATGCCCGCCGCGATCTCCATCGGCACGAACCCGCAGTTCGACGGCACCGAGCGCACGGTGGAGGCGTACGCCATCGACCGAGTGGGCCTGGACCTGTACGGCCTGCATGTCGCGGTCGACTTCCTGGCGTTCGTCCGCGGCCAGGCCAAGTTCGACTCGATCGAGGCGCTGCTGGAGACCATGGCGCAGGACGTGAAGCGCTGCCGGGAGCTCGTCGAGGCGTACGAGGGGGAGTAGGCGCTCGCTCGCGTCCGGACGGCGCGGGCCGTCTGGACGGCGCAGGCAGCTTCTTACGTCCGGACGGCTCGCTTACGTCCGTACAGCCCGCGCCCAGTGGCATGCCACCTGGGCCCGGCCGCCTCCGTCCAGGAGCGGCAGATCCTCTCCGCGGCACGCGTCCGCGACCCCCGCGCGTTCGGCCTCCCCGCTCGCGAGGATCTGGCAGCGGGCGTGGAATCGGCAGCCGGAGGGGATGCGGGACGGGTCCGGGGGTTCGCCGGTGAGCACGACCGGATCGCCCGGCGCCTCGGGCAGAACCGACAACAAGGCCCGGGTGTACGGGTGTTGCGGCGCCGTCAGCACCCGCTCCACCTCTCCCGTTTCCACGATCCGGCCCAGGTACATCACCGCGACCCGGTCGGCGATGTTCCAGGCGAGGCCCAGATCGTGCGTCACCACCAGTGCGGACAGGCCGAGTTCGGCGCGCAGGCGCAGCAGGAGGGCCAGGATCTCGCCGCGTACGGAGGCGTCGAGGGAGGCCACCGGCTCGTCCGCGACGATGAGTTCGGGTTCCAGGACGAGCGCGCCCGCGATGACCACGCGCTGGCGCTGACCGCCGGAGAGTTCGTGCGGATAGCGGAGGAAGAACCGCTCCGGTGGACGAAGCCCGGCGCGCGAGAGGGCCTGCGCGACCGCCTCCTGCTCGTCGCCCCCGTATCCGTGGATGCGCAGGCCCTCCGCCACCGCGTCGTACACCGTGTGCCGGGGGTTGAGGGAGCCGCTCGGGTCCTGCAGGACCAGCTGGACGCGCTTGCGGTACGCCTTGAGGGCTCGCGAGGAGTAGCCGAGGGGCTTGCCCCCGAACGTGACACGGCCCGCGGTCGGCGGGACGAGCCCGAGCAGCGAGCGCGCCAGCGTCGTCTTGCCGCAGCCCGACTCGCCGACCAGCGCGACGATTTCACCGGGCCGGATGTCGAGGTCGACACCGTCGACGGCCCGTGCCGGGTCCGCGCCGTGCCGGCCGGGGAACGTGACGTGCAGACCTTCGGCACTGAGGAGAGGCGCGTCGGAGGACTCAGGAGACTCGGTGGAGTCGGGAGACTCGGTGGAGTTGGGCGAGTCGGAAGACTCAGGGGTTTCTGAGGACCTGGGAGATTCGGAGGGCTTTGGGGATTCGGACGGCGTGGCAGGGGTGCTCTTCATGGGCTGCTGCTCCTCGCCTCTCCGACGGCTTTCCCCTCGGTGGCCGCGCCTGCCGGGTCCGGTGTCCCGGCGGCCACGTGGACGCACGCCGCCCAGTGCCCCCGCCCCGCCTCGCGCAGCGGCTGGTCCTCCGTGGCGCAGGACGGCAGTGCCGCCGGGCACCGGGGATGGAAGGTGCACCCGGAGGGGAGGCCGGACGGATCCGGTGGGTCGCCCGGCAGCCCGCGGGGCGCGAAGCGCGAGGCGGTGTCGCCGATGCGGGGGAACGCGGCCGACAGTGCCTGGCCGTAGGGGTGCCGGGCGTTCTCGTACACCTGCTGGGCCGGGCCTTCCTCGACGACCCGGCCCGCGTACATCACCGCGAGCCGGTCGCAGGTGTCCGCCAGGACCGCGAGGTCGTGGCTGATCATGACGAGGCCCAGGTCCTGTTCGGCGACGAGCTGTTCGATGAGACGGAGGATCTGTGCCTGGATCATCACGTCGAGGGCCGTGGTCGGCTCGTCGGCGATGACGAGGCGCGGGTCGCAGGCCAGCGCCATGGCGATCATGACGCGCTGCCGCTGACCGCCCGACAGCTCGTGCGGGTACGCGGACGCGCGCGCCGCCGGAAGACCGACGTGCTCCAGGAGTTCGCCGGCCTTCTTGCGGGCGCCGGCGGGTGTCGCCTTCCTGTGCAGCAGGATCGGCTCGGCGATCTGGTCGCCGACGCGGTGCACGGCGTTGAGCGAGTGCATGGCGCCCTGGAAGACGATCGACGCGCCGGCCCACCGAACCGCCCGTACCCGGCCCCACTTCATCGTCAGGACGTCCTCGCCGTCCAGGAGGATCTCCCCGGACACCCGGGTCCGGGACGGCAGGAGCCGCAGCAGCGCGAGCGCCAGCGTGGACTTGCCGCAGCCGGACTCGCCCGCGAGGCCGAGCTTCTGGCCCGCGTCCACGGTGAGGTTCACCCCGCGTACGGCGGCGGCGCCGCCGGCGTACGTCACCTCGAGGTCCCGTACCTCGAGGAGGCGCCGCGTCGGTGTCGTCGGCGGGGGTGGTGGGGCCGGCGGGGTCTGCGTATCGGTCATCGGGTCACCCCCAGCTTGGGGTTGAGGACGGACTCGACCGCACGCCCGCACAGCGTGAACGCGAGGGCGACGACAGCGATCGCGATGCCCGGCGGCACGAGGTACCACCACTTGCCGGAACTGACCGCGCCGGCCTCGCGCGCGTCCTGGAGCAGCCCGCCCCAGGACACCACCGTCGGATCGCCGAGGCCGAGGAACGCGAGCGTCGCCTCGGCGAGGATGGCGGAGGAGATGATCAGTGTCGTCTGGGCCAGCACCAGCGGCATGACGTTGGGAAGGACGTGGCGGGACATGATGTGCCAGTGGCCGCCGCCGAGCGCCTTGGCCCGTTCGATGTACGGCCGCGACTCCACCGCCAGTGTCTGCGCACGCACCAAGCGGGCCGTGGTCGGCCAGGTCGTGACGCCGATCGCCAGGATGATCGTGCCGAGCGAGCGTGACATCACGGTCGCCAGCGCGATCGCGAGCACCAGCGTCGGCATGACCAGGAACCAGTCCGTGATCCGCATCATCACGGTCGCGTACCAGCCCCGGAAGTGCCCGGCGGTGATCCCGATGAGCGCGCCGATCGCCACCGACAGCACGGCCGCGAGCAGCCCGACGAGCAGCGAGACCCGCGAACCCCACACGACCAGGCCGAGCAGACTGCGCCCGAACTGGTCGGTGCCCAGCGGGAATTCGGCGCTCGGGCTCTCCAGCGGTCTGCCCGGCGCGTTCGTCACGCTCTGCGCGTCGGAGCCGACGGTCAGCGGCGCGGTGAGCGCGATCAGCCCGAAGAGCGCGAGCGCGGCCAGGCCGAAGAGGCCGGCGCGGTGGGTGCGGTACTGCTTCCAGAAGCGGGCGGCGGAGCGGCGGCGGCGCTGCCGGGCGAGAGCCCGCGGGCTCGTCTTCGTGCCCCGGGCGGTCGTCTCGGTCGCCATCGGCCCACCGTTCGTCATCGGCCCGTTGGTCGTCGGTCCGCCGGTCGTCATCGGCCCACCCGGGGGTCGAGCAGCGGGTAGATCAGATCGGCCAGCGTGTTCATCACGATCACCGCCGCCGCGAAGACGAAGAACAGTCCCTGTACCAGCGGGAGATCCGGCACGCTCAACGCCTGGTAGAAGAGACCGCCGAGGCCCGGCCAGGAGAAGACGGTCTCGACGAGGATCACGCCCGCGACGGTCCGCCCGAGGTTGATGAAGATCAGTGTCACGGTCGGCAGCATCGCGTTCGGAACGGCATGGCGGCGGCGTACGAGATCGTCCCGCAGCCCTTTGGCACGCGCGGTCGTCAGATAGTCGCTGCCCATCTCGTCGAGCAGCGCGGACCGCGTGACGAGCAGGGTCTGCCCGTACTCCACCGCGACCAGCGTGATCACCGGCAGCATCAGATGATGGGCGACGTCGAGGACGTACGCGAAGCCCTCCTCATCGCCCGACTCCATGCCGCCGGTCGGGAAAAGACCGGGGATCGGGCCCATGCCCACCGAGAAGACGATGATGAGCAGCAGCCCCAGCCAGAACGACGGAATCGAGTAGAGCGTCAGCGCCAGACCGGTGTTGAGCCGGTCCCCCGGCCCGCCGCTGCGCCACGCGGACCGCGTGCCGATGACGATGCCGAGTGCCGTGTAGAGGACGAACGCCGTGCCGGTCAGCAGCAGCGTGTTCGGCAGCGCCTCGGTGATCTTGTCGATGACGGGCGCCCGGAACTGGTACGACGTGCCGAGATCGCCGGTGAGCGCTTTGCCGCAGTAGTCCGTGAACTGCTGCCACAGCGGCAGGTCCAGACCGAACTCCCGCCGGTACGAGGCGAGTTGCTCGGCCGACACCTGGCGGCCGCCCGTCATGAACTTCACCGGGTCGCCGGGGATCAGCCGGAAGAGGAAGAAACTGGTGACGAGGACGGCGAGCAGTGAGACGGCCGCGCCGCCCAGCTTGCCCGCCACATACCGCAGATACGCGGTGGTGGTGCGCGCCCGTGGCCCGCGGACCGACGGCCCGGCCTCGGCCGGCCCGTCGGTCTTCTCGACCAGCGAGGGTGTCGCTTCAGTGGTCATCAACGCTCACTCGGGCTATTCGCGGTCTTCGGCCGTCGCGCGGCGACGCATCATGAAGAACACCCCGGCGGCCGCCAGGACGACGACACCCGCGACGATGCCGATGACGACGCCCGTGGAGCTCGACTCGTCGTCGGAGGCCTCGTCGGCAGCGGCCGGAGTCGCCGACCACCAGCTCCAGTAACCGTCCTGGCCGTAGATGTTCCCCGCGGCCTCCGGCATCGTCGTGATCGACTTGATCTGGTCGGTGCGATACGCCTCCACCGCGTTCGGGTATGCCATGACGTTCATGTACCCGGTGTCGTACAGCCGCGACTCCAGCTGCTTGACCAGATCCGCCCGCTTGGCGGGGTCGTACTCGGCGAGCTGCTGGTTGTAGAGGTCGTCGTACTTCTTGTCGCAGATGAAGTTGTCGGTCGCGCCGGTGTCCTTGGGGGTGGCGGGCAGGGCCGCGCAGGTGTGGATGGAGAGGACGAAGTCCGGGTCGGGGTTGACGGACCAGCCGTCGAAGGCGAGGTCGTACTCTCCCGCGAGCCATGGATCGGTCACGTTGTCGAGGCAGTCGAGGGTGACGCCGATGCCGAGCGCTCCCCACCACTCCTCGAGATACTTGCCGACCGCCTTGTCCTGCGGGTCGGTCGCGTGGCAGAGGACCCGGTAGTTGATCGGTTTGCCGTCCTTGCCGACGCGCTTGCCGTCACCGTTCTTCTTGTAGCCCGCCTGGTCGAGGAGCTCGGCGGCCTTCTCCGGGGCGTACGACAGCTTCTGACTGCCCGTCGGCTCCCAGGCGTACGTCGAGAAACGCGGCGGAATGTAGCCCTCGCCCTCGACCGCGTGGCCCTGGAAGATCTTGTCGATGATGGTCTTGCGGTCCACGGCCATGAACAGGGCTTGGCGGACCTTCTGGTTGAGCAGCGACTCGTGTCCGTCGCCGAACTTGTCGCCGTTCTTGGCCCGTGCGCCCGGGTTGGTCGCCAATGCGTAGAAGCGGCGGCCGGGGGCGTCGTTGACCTTGATGTTCTTGTCGCCCTTGAGAGACGCGGCCTGGGCCGGCGTCAGGGCGGGCTGGCCGGCGACGAAGGAGACCTCGCCCTTGCGCAGGGCGGCGACGGCGGCGTCCTGGTCCTTGTAGTACCGGAAGACCAGCTCGTCGAACTTCGGAGCACCGCGCCAGAAGGATTTGTTGGACTTCAGCCGTACGAAGCTGTCGGCCTTGTAGCCGGTGACGATGAACGGACCGTTGCCGACGATGGGGAAGGTCTTGTCGTTGTTGAACTTCGAGAAGTCGTCGACGTTCTGCCACACGTGCTTCGGCACGATCGGTACGTCCAGCGCGGCCATCGTGGCCTGCGGCTTCTTCAGCTCGATGACCAGCTTGGTCGGGCTGGGGGCCGTGACCTTCCTGAAGTTCGCGACGAAGCTGCCGTTCGCCGTGGCCGCGCCCTCGTCGGTCATCATCTTGTTGAACGTCCAGGCCGCGTCCTCGGCGGTGGCCCCCTTGCCGTCGGACCACTTGGAGTTGGAGCGGATCGTGTAGGTCCAGGTGAGCTTGTCGGCGGACGGCTCCCACTTGGTGGCCAGACCCGGGATCGCGTGGTTGTCCTTCGGGTCGTAGTTGGTCAGGTACTCGTACATGAGCCGGTGGATGCTCGTACTGACCAGACGCGTCGCCAGGAACGGGCTCAGCGAGTCGACGCTCTGCGCCACCGCGACGGTGAGGACCTTCTTGCCTCCCTCGGCCCGCGCCTGCTGGGGCGCCGGGTTGAGCGGAGTGGCGAGCCCGGCCGTGAGGGTGAGCGCGGCGGCGCCGGCCGCTGCGAGGAGACGTAAGGGAGTGCGGGCCGCCCGGCGCGGGTGCCCTCGGCCGTCCAGGTCTTGTGTGTCCATGGGTCGCTGACCTCGCGTCATCACTCGCACGGAGATGGACTGTTGAACTACTTGATCGGTTGGCCCCGGCTGGGTTGATGTGTGTGTCTACCAGCGGTGGTCTGCGTGCGTCAACGGCAGATACACCCCGTGTGGCCTGCGGAAATAACAAATTGACGCGGATTCTTACGCCCATTGGTCCATACCGGTGAAGGGTGCCTGGTAGTGCCGTGGTGGCTGGAATGGGAGCTGGTGCGCGGGCCTGTGCAGGCGGCGGTGGGTGGGGTGTCCGTACGGGCGTATACGAAGGGCCCGCGCCGCTGGTGAGCGGGCGGGCCCTTCGGGGGGAACGGGTGAATGGGGGGAACGGGTGGTGGGATACGGCCGGTTGGGTTACTGCTGGGGTGGGGGCGGCGGGGTCTGGCCCTGATTCGGGCCCTGGTTCTGGCCCTGGCTTTGGTCGCCCTGGTGCGGTGGCTGGTAAGGCTGACCGGGCTGGAACGGCTGGCCCGGGGCGGGGGAGTTGGGCTGGAAGGGCTGGCCCGGCGCGGGAGGCTGGAACGGCGCACCCGGTTGGGGGTGCGCGGGAGAGGGCTGCCCTGGCTGCGGCTGGGCTGCTTGTCCCGCCTGGGGTGCGGCGGCCTGGTTCGGCAGGCCCGGCTGAGGAGGTGTGGGTCCGCCCGGCTGGGGCTGCCAGCCCTGGGGAGCGCCGGGGTGGCCCGGGTGGCCGGGCTGCCCCGCCTGCGCGGGCGGTTGCGGGTAGCCGCCGGGCTGAGGCTGGGCGCCGGGGTGTGGCTGGGCGCCGGGGTGCTGCGGGTACGGCTGACCCGGCTGTGGGTACGCCTGGCCGGGCTGGCCCTGCTGGGGGGCCTGGCCCGGGATGGACTGGCCCGGCAGCGGCGGGGCGGCGACCGGCGGCGGGTTGCCGTCCGACGTCCACAGTCCCTGCGACTGCTGGTGCCGCGCGATGTCCTCGGCGACCATCGCCGAGAGGTTGAAGTACGCCTCGCGCACCTTCGGCCGCATCATGTCGAGATTGACCTCGGCACCGGCCGCCAGATGCTCGTCGAACGGTACGACGATCACGCCGCGGCAGCGGGTCTCGAAGTGGCTGACGATGTCGTCCACCTTGATCATCTTGCCGGTCTCGCGCACTCCGGAGATGACGGTGATGGATCGCGACACCAGGTCCGCGTACCCGTGCGCCGAGAGCCAGTCGAGGGTCGTCGACGCGCTGCTCGCACCGTCCACGGACGGCGTCGAGATGATGATGAGCTGGTCGGCGAGGTCGAGCACACCGCGCATCGCGCTGTAGAGCAGGCCCGTACCCGAGTCGGTCAGGATGATCGGATACTGCTTGCCGAGCACGTCGATGGCGCGCCGGTAGTCCTCGTCGTTGAACGTCGTCGAAACCGCGGGGTCGACGTCGTTGGCGATGATCTCGAGCCCCGACGGCGCCTGCGAGGTGAACCGCCGGATGTCCATGTACGAGTTGAGGTACGGGATCGCCTGTACGAGGTCACGGATGGTGGCCCCGGTCTCGCGGCGCACGCGGCGCCCGAGCGTACCGGCGTCCGGGTTGGCGTCGATCGCGAGGATCTTGTCCTGCCGCTCGCTGGCGAGCGTGGACCCGAGCGCGGTGGTCGTGGTCGTCTTGCCCACGCCGCCCTTGAGACTGATGACCGCGATCCGGTAGCAGGACAGCACCGGCGTCCGGATGAGCTCGAGCTTCCGCTGCCGCTCGGCCTCCTCCTTCTTGCCGCCGATCTTGAACCGGGACGACGCGGCCGCGGTCCGCCCGCTCTTCGTCTTCTGCCTCTTGTTGTTGAGCAGCCGGTCCGACGACAGCTCCACGGCCGCCGTGTATCCGAGCGGCGCCCCGGGATTCGTCGGCTGCCGCTGATCGTGCTGCACGGGCTGCGGCCAGGCGGCGCCGGTGCGGGGGTCGACGGGGGGCTGGCCCGGCTGGCCCGCGGGCGGCTGCTGTCCTTGCGGGTTCGGTACGCCGGGCTGGGGCTGGGGCTGGGGCTGGTGCTGGTGCTGGTCCGCGCCGGCCTGAGGGTGCTGCTGCGGCGGCCCGGGCTGCTGCCCGTGCGGCGGATACGGCTGCCCCGGCTGGGGCTGCGCCTGGGTCTGGGCCTGCGGCTGCGCCTGGGCCTGCGGCTGCGCCTGGGCCTGCGGCTGGGCTTGGGCCTGCGGCTGAGAAGCCGCCTGCGGCGCCGGTGCCGGAGGCTGCTGCTGACTGCCGGGCTGCCCCTGCCCCCCTTGCTGCGCCGGGGCGGGCGGCTGCGGGAACCCATAACCCCCCTGCTGAGCATGCGGGTTGGGTGCCACGGGCCCGGGCGGCGGGAATCCGTAACCGGCGGGCTGTCCGGGTGTGCCGGGCGTACCCGGAGCCGGAGTCCCCGGCGGGGGGAAGCCATAACCGGCGGGCTGTCCAGGCGTGTTGGCGGCGCCTTGGTCCGGAGTCCGCGGATGGGGGAAGCCGTAACCGGCTTGCTGATCGGGCGTCTGTGGGGAGGCGGGGTTGGCGGTGGGGGCCGTGCCCGGCTGGGGGAAGCCGTAGCCCGCGGGCTGTCCAGGCGTGCCGGCTGCCTCACCCTGAGCGGGAGCCGTCGGCTGCAGGAACCCGTAACCGGCAGCCTGAGCAGGGACGTTCGGCGACCCCGGTGCGGGGTTGCCCGGCCGGGGGAAGCCGTAGCCGCCCTGAGCCGCGGGCGGCGCGGAGGCGGGGCCGTCCTGCGGAGCGGTCGGCGCGGAGCCGGAAGTGCCGGACTGCGGGAATCCGTAACCACCTTGCGGGGCCGGAGCCGGGGTCGGAGGTGCCTGAGGCGCGGTCGGACTTCCGGGCTGTGGGAAGCCGGGGCCGCCGCTCTGGGGTGCAGCCGGTGCCGTACCCGGGGCCTCGGCTTGCGAGGGTCCGGTGCCGCCCTGCGGCCTCGGTGCCGTACCAGGAGGAGTTCCGAAGTGCGGGAAGCCGTAACCGCCGGGCTGCCCAGGAGCCGAGCCGGCCCCGGGACCACCGGCTGCGGGGCCACCGGCTGCGGGGCCCGAAGGTGCGTCAGCGACCGGAGCGGGCGCCGAGGCATCCGCACCCGGACCGGACACCGGGGCATCGGCGGGACCCGCGGGCGTCGTCCCCGGAGTGGCAGGCCAAGCCGACGGCGCAGGCTGCGGTGCCTGAGGCTGGAACGGCTGCTGCCCCTGCGGCGGCACAGGAGGCGGCATCGGCGACTGTGCCGGAGCCCCTGCCTGTCCGCCCTTGCCTTCGCTGTCGCTGTCGCTCTCGCGCTCGGCCTGGCTCTCCGCGGAGGCCGGCCACTGCGCCGCCGCCGCGGGTGCGGCGGGCTGATAGGTGGGCGGCAACGGCGGGAGCCCTCCCTGCGGCACCGGCGGCGGCATCCACGCGGGGGGAGTGTCCTGCACGGCGTCGGCGGCACCCGAGCCACGCCCAGGGACTACGTCCTCGGGCTCCGCGTCCCGAGGCTCACCCGGGCCCGGGTGAGCGTCCTCCGGCTCGGCATCCCGAGGCGGAGCGTCCTCGGGCTCCCCGTCCTGAGGTTCGGCGTCCTGCGGCTCCGCGTCCAGGGCCTCCGAGGCACCGGAGGGCACGGCATCGCCGACCTCGTCGCCCGCGCCCTCGTCCTCCTGAACGGAACCGTCGGCCTCGACATCAACCCGGTGGAGTTGGAACACATCCGCGGACTGCTCCGCCACATCGCCCTCGTCCTCCGCCTCAGCGGAAACCTCGGCCGCGCCCTCTGAGGTCGCGTCCTCGTCGTGCGAGGCCGTCACCTCGTCGCGCTCCTCAGCCTCTCCGCGCAAGCGATCGACGCTGTCGGCGCCGTCCACGCCGTCCAGACCGGCGGCGTCAGCGGCGTCCGACCGACGCCCGAACGTCAACTCGACGACATCCGCGCCCGGACCGCTGTCGAGGCCATCCTCGACCTCCTCGGAGACGGCCGAGCCGGCCCCCTCCTCAAACTCGGCGATCGCCTCGGAACCGGCGACGGAATCGCTGGACTCGGCGCTCTCATCGGCCGCCGGCACGTCAAGCGACTCGTCAACCGCCGCATCGTCCGCACCGTCCGCGCCATCGGTGCGATCCGTGCTCTCCGTGCTCTCCGCCTCCGCGGCCCGCTCCTGGATCTCCCGCTTCAGAGCGGCAGAGGAGATCCGCATGGTGGCGCCGCTCTCAAGATCCCCGTGCCCCGCGCTCTCGTCCACGTCAGGGGTCCCGACGGGAGTCCCGACGGGAGCTTGAGGAGCTTCGGCCACGGGCTCCGGAGCCTGAGCCGGAGGCGCAGGCTGAGACCACTGAGCCTGAAAACCGCCCCCCACAGGAAAGTTGGGCAGGGCGGTCGGACCACCGGCGTCCGCGGCCGGCGCATCCGGCGTACGCCACCCGGGCTCGAACCCGCTGCCCACAGGCAACTTGGGCACAGCGACCGGACTGCCGGCAGGCGGCGAAGGCACACCTTCGTCGCCCCCAGAAGCCGGAGCCGCCGAACTCGCCGCCGAGCTCGGCCCTTCAGCCGATGGAGCGGACGGCGCCGACGAACCCGAGGAATCCCGCTCCGAAGGGCCCGAACCCTCCGAACCATCCGAACCATCCGAACTGTCGGAACCATCCGACGCGTTCTGCGTATACCAGGCAGGCGGGGCGTAGTCGATGGTGAACTCGCCCGTCGTTTCGACGGCGGACTCCGCGTCGGACTGGTCATCGCCGGGTGTGGCCCAGCCCCCGCGGATCCCGTCCCGATCGCTGTTCACAATTCCTCCTGGTGTGGTCGAGCACCCTCGTGCCGTGCTGGGGCGACCGTTCTTGTCGTCCGAGGCCGTCTGATCCGCCCGGCTCTCCCCCTGTGACGCGGCCGACCCGTCCACGGGTTCTGCTGCCGCGCCCTACCCAGCCTAATCACCACAACAACCCCCACGGCAGGCCCGTCCACCCCTCCGCACCCACCCACTACGTCACACCCCGCCAGGAAGTGACCCATCAACGCTCGGTCGTGGACCGCAAAGCGGACAACCACCCCGCGTACGCGATCACCCGAGAGGCATATTAGATGGGCGGTCTGACACCGAGTGGACCTCATCGAAAAGGACCCGTGCGCGTGACTTTCGGCCCGCCTCCGTCCCCGTTCACCCAGTCTGCGCTCTCGGCGGACTCCGCACGCAAGAAGAGGCGTACGAAACTGCTGGGCGCCGTCGGCGCTGTGGTCGTCGCGGTGCTCTGCGCGGGCGGGTGGCTGCTGTGGTATGCGGGTGAGGACAGAACCCCAGCGCATGACAGACCGTCGGCGGCTCGACAGACTCCGGACGACATCAGACAGACGGTCGAGAAGCTTCCAGGCACCCCCGAAGGCGAACTCGTCGTCGACTATGCCGAAGAAGGCCTCAAGAAGGACAAGACCGTCTACGCCCCCGGCACTTGGGCGACGGACAAGATCCTGGCCAAGGCGGTGGGCAGCCGACTCCTCGGCATCAACGCCAGGACGTACGAAGAAGAGGCGGAGTGGACCCTGAAGCTGGACGGTCCCGTCTGCGCCACGACCCGCCACGTCACCGCGGACGGCCGCACGGCTGTCGTCGTCCAGCCCTCCAGGCCCAAGGGCTCCGACTCGGAAGGTGTCTGCGACGAACTGGTCTTCTTCGACATCGACACCGGCAAGAAACTGTGGCAGAAGAAGCTGCCCGACGCCGACACCGCCTTTGTGACGAACACGAACCTGACCATGACCGGGGGCACGGTCGCCGTGGCGTGGGACGCCGGATCGGTGGCGTACGGCATGAGCGACGGCAAGCAGCTCTGGAAGAGCACGAGCCGCTCCGCCTGCGAGGACACGGGGTTCGCGGGCGGACGTAACCTGCTCGCCCTGGTCAAGTGCGACCGGCAGGGCGAGCCCACGTTCAAGGTGGAGAAGCTCGATCCCCGTACCGGCAAGGTGCGGTGGACGTACCAGGTGAGTTCGGGGATTCAGCGGGTCTTCCTGCCTTCTTCGGATCCGCCGGTGCTCGCCGTCGCGGCGGGAGACGACAGCGTGACCGATCTGATCAGCCTCGACGCCCGTGGCCGGCATCGGGCCACGATCACGCTCGGCGACAAGTTCGACCCCTCGTGCGACCGGTCCTACTTCGGAGTGGTGGAAAACTGCGACGCGATCGTCGTCGGGCGGGAACAGGTCTTCGTCGCCAGTGAGGAACAGTTCGAGAACGGCCAGCCGGCGAACTGGATCACGGGCTGGGACCTCGCGACGGGCAAGACCACGAAGAAGTTCGACGGCAGGCCCCTGCAGAAGATCCACCCTCTGCGGATGAGCGGGGACAAGCTCCTCGCGTACCGGGAGAGTTCGGACAACATCGGGCCGGCCGCCGTGGTGCGGCTGGATCCGCGCACCGGCAAGGAGACCCCGTACCTCTTCTTCAACCTGCCGAGTGACGACGTGGCACGGCTGGAGGATCCTTCGACGGCGGACATCGTCGTCGAACAGGGCAAGGTCTTCTTCTCCCCGAGAGAACTCCGCCCGGATCCCAAGTTCCCCAAGTACCCCGTAAGGGCCGTCTTGGGGATCGACAGCGTGACGTGAGTCTTTTGAAGGGGTGGCGGGCGCGGGTACCGCCACCCCTCCCAGGAAACTGCCGCAGCCATCACCCGGCCTTGCGCCCGAGCGTCAGCCGGCCGCGAGCCCGAGCGTCACCCGCCCTTGCGCCCGAGCGGCTACTCCGCCGCGAGCCCCCCGTTGTGCGGCGCCGGCTCCAGGTCGAACTCCCCGTCCCGGGCCCCCAGCACGAAGGCCCGCCACTCCGCCTCCGTGTAGCGCAGGACCGTGTCCGGGTCGAGGGAGGACCGCATCGCCACCGCGCCCTCGGGGAGATACGCGATCTCGACCCGCTCCTCGTGTTCCTCCGTGCCCGGTGCGCTGTGCCATTCGACGCCCGAGATGTCGAGGGCGTAGAGCTCATTCTTCTCCCGCTCCTTGCGCGCCTTGACGTCCTTGTCCTCTGCCTCGGCCATGGCGAAGCGACCCCTTCCCGACCTACGAACGACGTGACGCGTCACCCTACTGGGACCGGCCCCGGCCTTCCGGGGCTCCTGGAACCCTGGTCAGCGGACCCGCCACCCCCTGGTACGCTGTGTAACGGCCGTTTGTGTACGCACCCCCGGACCGCCCTCCCCAGGGCCCTGGAGGACGCGCCCAGCGGATCCCCGCCTCCCGAGTAACGGAAGCTCCCCTGAGAAGTGGACCAGGGGCACTCGGTGGCTACTAAGAAGACTTACGAGGAGTACGCGTGTCGCTCGACGCCGCTACGAAGAAGCAGATCATGGCCGAGTTCGGTACCAAGGAGGGCGACACCGGCTCCCCCGAGGTCCAGGTCGCCATGCTCTCGCGCCGGATCTCGGACCTGACCGAGCACCTCAAGACCCACAAGCACGACCACCACTCCCGTCGTGGTCTGCTGATCCTGGTCGGTCAGCGTCGCCGTCTGCTGCAGTACCTGGCCAAGAAGGACATCCAGCGCTTCCGTGCGCTGGTCGACCGCCTCGGCATCCGCCGTGGTGCGGCGGGCGCCCGTTAAGACGCCGTGAAGGGAGCGGTTCCCACGCACAGGGGGGCCGCTCCCTTTGCTGTACGTGCGGACTATCACTGCCGCTTTGTAGTGTGGTAGGCACAACGACATACGTACGACACACAGTGGTGCCGCGACAGCGCACAGCGATGCCAGAGGCAACCACGCCTGACGAGGAGAAGCGCACCTCGCCGCCGCCGGTCCTCGGTAGTGGCCCCCGGGGGCAAGAAGCCCGGGTGCTTCGATCGAAGACCGGCCCGCACCAGACGGAGCGCTTCTCCGACGTCCCCCCGCCATACGGGCGGGCCGGGACGAAAGACGAAAAGTATCGGAGAAAACGCTAGTGGAGAACGAGACCCACTACGCCGAAGCCGTCATTGACAACGGTTCCTTCGGCACCCGCACCATCCGCTTCGAGACGGGCCGCCTGGCCCGCCAGGCCGCCGGCTCCGCCGTGGCCTACCTGGACGACGACACCATGGTGCTGTCGGCCACCACCGCCTCCAAGAACCCCAAGGACCAGCTCGACTTCTTCCCCCTCACGGTGGACGTCGAGGAGCGGATGTACGCCGCCGGCAAGATCCCCGGCAGCTTCTTCCGCCGCGAGGGCCGCCCCTCAGAGGACGCGATCCTCACCTGCCGTCTCATCGACCGCCCGCTGCGCCCGTCCTTCAAGAAGGGCCTGCGCAACGAGATCCAGGTCGTCGCCACGATCATGGCGCTCAACCCCGACCACCTGTACGACGTCGTGGCGATCAACGCCGCGTCCGCGTCCACGCAGCTGGCCGGTCTGCCCTTCTCCGGCCCGATCGGCGGCGTCCGCGTCGCGCTGATCCGCGGTCAGTGGGTGGCCTTCCCGACGCACACCGAGCTCGAGGACGCCGTCTTCGACATGGTCGTCGCGGGCCGCACCCTGGAGGACGGCGACGTCGCGATCATGATGGTCGAGGCGGAGGCCACCGAGAAGACCATCCAGCTGGTCAAGGGCGGCGCCGAGGCCCCGACCGAGGAGATCGTCGCCGCCGGTCTGGACGCCGCGAAGCCCTTCATCAAGGTGCTCTGCAAGGCCCAGGCCGACCTCGCCGCGAAGGCCGCCAAGCCGACCGGCGAGTTCCCGATCTTCCTCGACTACCAGGACGACGTCCTGGAGGCGCTCACCGCCGCCGTCAAGGACGAGCTCTCGCAGGCCCTCACCATCGGGGGCAAGCAGGACCGCGAGAGCGAGCTGGACCGCGTCAAGGCGCTCGCCGCCGAGAAGCTGCTCCCGCAGTTCGAGGGTCGCGAGAAGGAGATCTCCGCCGCGTACCGCTCGCTGACCAAGTCCCTGGTCCGTGAGCGCGTCATCAAGGAGAAGAAGCGCATCGACGGCCGCGGCGTCACGGACATCCGTACGCTCGCCGCCGAGGTCGAGGCGATCCCGCGGGTGCACGGTTCCGCGCTGTTCGAGCGTGGCGAGACCCAGATCCTGGGCGTCACCACCCTCAACATGCTCCGCATGGAGCAGCAGCTGGACACCCTCTCCCCGGTGACCCGCAAGCGCTACATGCACAACTACAACTTCCCGCCGTACTCCACCGGCGAGACCGGCCGCGTCGGCTCCCCCAAGCGCCGCGAGATCGGCCACGGAGCGCTCGCCGAGCGCGCGCTCGTGCCGGTGCTGCCGACGCGCGAGGAGTTCCCGTACGCGATCCGTCAGGTGTCCGAGGCCCTCAGCTCCAACGGCTCGACGTCCATGGGCTCGGTCTGCGCCTCCACCATGTCGCTGCTGAACGCCGGTGTGCCGCTGAAGGCCCCCGTCGCCGGTATCGCCATGGGCCTCATCTCCCAGGAGATCGAGGGCGAGACGCACTACGTGACGCTGACGGACATCCTCGGTGCCGAGGACGCCTTCGGCGACATGGACTTCAAGGTCGCCGGCACGAAGGAGTTCGTGACCGCCCTCCAGCTCGACACCAAGCTGGACGGCATCCCGGCCTCCGTTCTGGCCGCGGCCCTCAAGCAGGCCCGTGACGCCCGCCTCCACATCCTCGACGTGATGATGGAAGCGATCGACACGCCGGACGAGATGTCCCCGAACGCCCCGCGGATCATCACCGTCAAGATCCCCGTGGACAAGATCGGCGAGGTCATCGGCCCCAAGGGCAAGATGATCAACCAGATCCAGGAGGACACCGGCGCCGACATCACGATCGAGGACGACGGCACCATCTACATCGGTGCCGCCGACGGACCGGCCGCCGAGGCCGCCCGCGCCACGATCAACGGCATCGCCAACCCGACCATGCCGGAGGTCGGCGAGCGCTACCTGGGCACGGTCGTCAAGACGACCACCTTCGGTGCGTTCGTCTCGCTGCTGCCGGGCAAGGACGGTCTGCTGCACATCTCGCAGATCCGCAAGCTCGCCGGCGGCAAGCGCGTGGAGAACGTCGAGGACGTGCTCGGTGTGGGCCACAAGGTCCAGGTCGAGATCGCCGAGATCGACTCCCGCGGCAAGCTCTCCCTCATCCCCGTGATCGAGGGCGAAGAAGGCGACGACAAGAAGGACGACACCGACAAGTGACGTCTCGTAGCTCCACGGCGACGGCCCGCACCTCCTCGGAGGCGCGGGCCGTCGCCCGTACCCAAACACTGATCAAGGGCGAGCACGGCATCGGTACGGTCCGCAAGACCACCCTCCCCGGGGGCCTGCGCGTCGTCACCGAAACGCTGCCCTCCGTGCGCTCCGCCACCTTCGGCATCTGGGCGCACGTCGGCTCCCGCGACGAGACGCCGGCCCTGAACGGTGCCACGCACTACCTGGAGCACCTGCTCTTCAAGGGCACCACGCGCAGAAGCGCGCTGGACATCTCGGCCTCCATCGACGCGGTCGGCGGCGAGATGAACGCCTTCACGGCGAAGGAGTACACGTGCTACTACGCGCGCGTGCTCGACGCCGACCTCCCCCTCGCCATCGACGTCGTCTGCGACATGCTCACCGGCTCGCTGATCCTCGAGGAGGACGTGAACGTCGAGCGTGGCGCGATCCTCGAAGAGATCGCGATGACCGAGGACGACCCGGGTGACTGTGTGCACGACCTGTTCGCGCACACCATGCTCGGCGACACCCCTCTCGGCCGCCCGGTGCTCGGCACGGTCGACACGGTCAACGCCCTCACCGCGGACCGCATCCGCCGCTTCTACAGGAAGCACTACGACCCGACGCATCTCATCGTCGCCTGCGCGGGCAACGTCGACCACAACAAGGTCGTACGCCAGGTCCGTGCCGCCTTCGAGAGGGCCGGCGCCCTGAAGCAGTCGGACGCCGCACCGATCGCCCCGCGCGACGGCTCCCGCGTCATCCGCACCACGGGCCGCGTCGAACTGCTCGGCCGCAAGACCGAGCAGGCCCATGTCGTCCTCGGCATGCCGGGCCTGGCCCGTACCGACGAGCGCCGCTGGGCCCTGGGCGTCCTGAACACCGCGCTCGGCGGCGGTATGTCCTCCCGCCTCTTCCAGGAGGTCCGCGAGAAGCGCGGCCTGGCCTACAGCGTGTACTCGTACACCTCGGGCTTCGCCGACTGCGGCCTCTTCGGCGTGTACGCGGGCTGCCGCCCGAACCAGGTCCACGAGGTCCTGAAGATCTGCCGTGACGAGCTCGACCAGGTCGCCGAGCACGGTCTGCCCGACGACGAGATCGACCGCGCCATCGGCCAGCTGAAGGGCTCAACCGTCCTCGGCCTGGAGGACACCGGTGCGCTCATGAACCGCATCGGCAAGAGTGAGCTGTGCTGGGGCGAGCAGATGTCGGTCGACGAGATGCTGACCCGGATAGCCGCGGTCACCCCCGACGACGTCCGGAACGTCGCCCGCGACGTCCTGGGACAGCGTCCTTCGTTGTCGGCCATCGGCCCGCTCAAGGACAAACAGGCGTCCCGTCTCCACGAAGCGGTCGCCTGACACCCGCTCCATCTGGCACCCGCTCTTCTGGCACCCGTCTCTTGTAAGGAAGCAAGCAATGAGCAAGCTGCGCGTGGCCGTCCTCGGCGCCAAGGGCCGCATCGGATCCGAGGCGGTACGAGCCGTCGAGGCCGCCGAGGACATGGAACTGGTGGCCGCCCTCGGCAGCGGCGACAAACTGGAGACGCTGGTGGAGACCGGCGCCCAGATCGCCGTCGAACTGACCACGCCCGCCTCGGTCATGGGCAATCTCGACTTCTGCGTACGCCATGGCATCCACGCCGTGGTCGGTACGACGGGGTGGACCGACGAGCGCCTCGCGCAGCTGAACACCTCGCTGGCCGCGTCGCCGCGGACGGGCGTCCTCATCGCGCCCAACTTCTCCATCGGGGCCGTACTGACCATGAAGTTCGCGGAGATCGCCGCTCCGTACTTCGAGTCCGTCGAGGTCGTCGAGCTGCACCACCCGAACAAGGTGGACGCCCCCAGCGGCACCGCCACACGCACCGCCCAGCTCATCGCCGCGGCCCGCGAGCGCGCGAGCAGCTCCCCGCAGCCCGACGCCACGGTGACGGCACTGGACGGCGCCCGTGGTGCGAACGTCGACGGCGTTCCCGTCCACGCGGTCCGGCTGCGCGGGCTGCTCGCCCACCAGGAAGTGCTGCTCGGCGGCGAGGGCGAGACCCTCACCATCCGCCACGACTCGCTGCACCACAGCAGCTTCATGCCGGGCATCCTGCTCGGCGTACGACGCGTCGTGGACACCCCGGGCCTCACCTTCGGCCTGGAACACTTCCTGGACCTGAACTGACCGCCATGCGCGCAAAGATCACGTACGCCGTCGCGGCCACCGTCCTCGTCGTCTACTTCGTCCTGGTCGGCAGCCGTGGGGTCATGCTCATCGAGACCGGCACGGCCCTCACCGTCACTTTCGGGGTGGCGGTCCTCATCCTGCCGGTGATCGGCCTGTGGTTCCTCTGGAAGAACACACAGTTCGTCCGGAAGGCCAACCGGCTCGCCGCCGAGCTGGACGCGGAAGGCGGCCTGCCCGTCGACGAGTTGAAGCGCACCCCGGGAGGCCGCATCGACCGCGACTCGGCCGACGAGGTCTTCGCCCGCCGCAAGGCCGAGACCGAGGACGCCCCGGACGACTGGCGCAGCTGGTTCCGCCTCGCGGTCGCCTACCACGACGCCCGCGACACCCCGCGCGCCCGCAAGGCGATGCAGCGCGCCATCGCCCTGCACGAAGGAAAGCCCGTACAGGCGGCCTGATCGGCCTGATCGACAGCGCGAAGGGGCCGGCCCGCGTGAGTGCGGACCGGCCCCTTCGCGTTGTCGATCAGCCGGGCCGGTGCTCGTCCGCCCACACCTCGACGGTGTCCGCCGCCCGGTCGAAGGCCTCGGGGCGACCCAGGAAGTCCGCGTTGTGGGTGGTCAACAGGGCGACGGGATCGTCACCCACGCGGTCCCGGCGGATGAGGACGAGCGCCTGCCCCTGCACGGTGCGCGGCAACCCGAGCCAGCGCACCGGCTGCTGGACCGTCCGCACCACCGCGACCTGCGCCCAAGGCGCCGTACGCGTACTGAGGAAACGCACCTGACGCAGCCCGTACGCGCTCACCCAAGCGCCCATCCGCAGCAGCCGGAGGGCGCTGGCGATGACGAACAGCGCCACGCCGAAGCACACCGCGCCCGCGCCCAGGGTGCCGGCCACCGCGATGATGACCGCCGCGAACAGCACGTACGACGCGAGCAGCAGCAGAAGCGCGGCCATGGCGACCCGCCACGGCCCGGGCCGGTAGGGGCGCCGCCACCGGTCGCGGTTGTCGGACGGCAGCGCGCGATCGTCCGTCTGCTCGTCAAAAGCGCGATCGGCCGTCAGGAAGGGCAGGGGCACGACTCATCCTCACTCAATCCACGCACGGGCTGTGCCTGGTGAGGCTACCGAGCCGGGTCCCCGCCCACCACCCTTGGGGGTCTGGACGAGTCAGCGGCCCTCGGAGGCCTCCGACTGCTGCGTATGTGCAGGTGACTGGTCCTGCGACAGGGCGGGCAGCCCGAACAGCAGGGAGCCCGCGAGCCCGGCGACCACGGTGAGTCCTACGAGCCAACGCCCGGCGACCTCTCCGGCGGAGACCCGCTCACGGGGTGGGGGAGTGACATTGCTGCGAAACTTGTCGGCTTCGGCGATGAAGGCGAACGGAACAGGCTCGCGCCGACGGAACATGGGAACTGCTTCTCCTCTGGAGACTCGAACGGATCATGGGCTTGTGCGGATCGGCGACTCGAACGAATCGCTGCTACCTACACAGACGAGCGGGTGCCCCAATTGGTGCCACGTTTCACCGAATTCGCAGAAGTTCGGCGAAGAATGTTGCGGCACGGCGCCGAACGTCCCGTTGTCAGTGCCGGCCCGTAGAGTGGGCGCCGCCCGAGCCAGTGATGGAAGGACCCCGCAAGCCGTGACCGACACCCCCTCCGGCGACCTCAAGCCCAGCTTCCGCAGCGATGTGACCGTCGAGCTGGTGAAGCACAGTGCGTCCGACTCCGACGTGCTGTTCGCCGCCCGTGTCTCGACCGTCGGGGAGCAGTCCCTGGACGAGCTCAAGAAGGACCCCGAGCGCTCCAAGGGGCTGATCAACTTCCTGATGCGGGACCGGCACGGCAGCCCCTTCGAGCACAACTCGATGACGTTCTTCATCAACGCCCCGATCTTCGTCTTCCGCGAGTTCATGCGACACCGCGTGGGCTGGTCGTACAACGAGGAGTCGGGTCGTTACAGGGAGCTTCAGCCCGTCTTCTACGTCCCGGACGAGTCCCGCAAGCTGGTCCAGGAGGGCCGCCCGGGCAAGTACGTCTTCGTGGAGGGCACCCAGGCCCAGCAGGAGCTGACGGGGCGCGTCATGGAGGACTCGTACCGCCATGCGTACGAGGCGTACCAGGAGATGCTCGCCGCCGGAGTCGCCCGCGAGGTGGCCCGCTCGGTCCTCCCGGTAGGCCTGTTCTCGTCGATGTACGCGACGTGCAACGCCCGCTCGCTGATGCACTTCCTCGGCCTGCGCACGCAGCACGAGCTTGCCAAGGTCCCGTCCTTCCCGCAGCGGGAGATCGAGATGGTCGGCGAGAAGATGGAGGCGGAGTGGGCGAAGCTCATGCCCCTCACATACGCCGCGTTCAACGCCAACGGACGTGTTGCTCCGTAGCGGACCCCACCACCCGTCCGGCACAGACCTGCGGATCCGCCGACTGAAGTGTCCGTATTGCAGCATTTCGTGAAGTTCATCTAGCCTGATCAAACGGGCTCGGCACTGCTTGAACCCCCGAGCAGGCAGTGCCGGGCTCCACCTTTGTCGAGACTTGTCGGCCCACCCGAGGGCAGACCGCGTACTGAGCAGCGAGTAGCGTGGTACCCATGGCTCCGACCTCCACTCCGCAGACCCCCTTCGGGCGGGTCCTCACCGCCATGGTCACGCCCTTCACGGCGGACGGCGCACTCGACCTCGACGGCGCACAGCGGCTCGCCGCCCATCTGGTGGACGCAGGCAACGACGGCCTGATCATCAACGGCACCACGGGCGAGTCCCCGACCACCAGCGACGCGGAGAAAGCGGATCTCGTACGGGCCGTGCTGGAGGCGGTCGGCGACCGTGCCCACATCGTCGCCGGTGTCGGTACGAACGACACGCGCCACAGCATCGCGCTCGCCCGCGCCGCCGAACAGGTGGGCGCGCACGGCCTCCTCGCGGTCACGCCGTACTACAACAAGCCCCCGCAAGAGGGCTTGTACCACCACTTCACGGTGATCGCCGACGCGACCGAGCTCCCCGTGATGCTGTACGACATCCCCGGCCGCAGCGGCGTACCGATCAACACGGAAACGATCGTGCGTCTGGCCGAGCACCCGCGTATTGTCGCCAACAAGGACGCCAAGGGCGACCTGGGCCGCGCCAGCTGGGCCATCGCCCGCTCGGGCCTGGCCTGGTACTCCGGCGACGACATGCTGAACCTGCCGCTCCTCTCCGTGGGCGCGGTCGGCATCGTCTCCGTGGTCGGTCATGTCGTCACCCCCGAGCTGCGGACCATGATCGACGCGTACATCAGCGGCGACGTCCAGAAGGCCACCGAGATCCACCAGAAGCTGCTCCCGGTCTTCACGGGAATGTTCCGGACCCAGGGCGTCATGACCACCAAGGCCGCGCTCGCACTCCAAGGGCTGCCCGCCGGACCGCTGCGCCTGCCCATGGTCGGCCTCTCGCCCGAGGAGACCGCCCAGCTCAAGATCGATCTTGCCGCCGGCGGGGTACAGCTCTGACAACGGACTTCACAACTGAATACGCACTACCACGCAGGCCACAGGCCTGCACCATCACACAACTGCTACTGCACGAACGTCCGCGCGCCACGTGCCCAGCCAGGTACGTGGCGCGCGTGGTGAGGAGAGTCTTTTGAGCCATCCGCATCCTGAACTCGGCCCGCCGTCGAAGCTCGCCGAGGGCGGCCTCCGGGTCACCCCTCTCGGGGGACTCGGCGAAATCGGCCGGAACATGACCGTCTTCGAATACGACGGCCGCCTACTGATCGTCGACTGCGGAGTGCTCTTCCCCGAGGAGGAGCAGCCCGGAATCGACCTGATCCTGCCGGACTTCACGTCCATCAGGGACCGCCTCGACGACATCGAGGGCATCGTCCTCACGCACGGCCACGAGGACCACATCGGCGGTGTCCCGTATCTCCTGCGCGAGAAGGCGGACATCCCACTGATCGGCTCCAAGCTGACCCTCGCCCTCATCGAGGCGAAGCTCCAGGAGCACCGCATCCGCCCCTACACACTGGAAGTCGCGGAGGGCCACCGCGAGCGCATCGGCCCCTTCGACTGTGAGTTCGTGGCGGTCAACCACTCCATCCCGGATGCCCTCGCGGTCGCCATCCGGACCCCCGCGGGGATGGTGGTGCACACCGGTGACTTCAAGATGGACCAGCTCCCGCTGGACGGCCGCCTCACGGATCTGCACGCCTTCGCGCGTCTGAGCGAGGAGGGCATCGACCTTCTCCTCTCAGACTCGACGAACGCCGAGGTCCCGGGCTTCGTCCCGCCCGAGCGCGATATCTCGAACGTGCTGCGGCAGGTCTTCGGGAGTGCGCGCAAGCGGATCATCGTGGCCAGCTTCGCCAGCCACATCCACCGCATCCAGCAGATCCTCGACGCCGCCCACGAGTACGGCCGCCGGGTCGCGTTCGTCGGCCGCTCGATGGTCCGCAACATGGGCATCGCCCGCGACCTGGGCTATCTGAAGGTCCCGCCGGGCCTGGTCGTCGACGTCAAGACGCTCGACGACCTCCCGGACGGCGAGGTCGTGCTGGTCTGCACGGGCTCCCAGGGCGAGCCGATGGCCGCGCTCTCCCGTATGGCGAACCGCGATCACCAGATCAGGATCGTCCAGGGCGACACGGTGATCCTGGCGTCGTCCCTGATCCCCGGCAATGAGAACGCGGTCTACCGCGTCATCAACGGCCTGACCCGCTGGGGTGCCAACGTCGTCCACAAGGGCAACGCCAAGGTGCATGTCTCGGGCCACGCCTCCGCGGGCGAGCTGCTGTACTTCTACAACATCTGCAGGCCGCGGAACCTGATGCCGGTCCACGGCGAATGGCGCCACCTGCGCGCCAATGCCGAGCTGGGTGCCCTCACCGGCGTCCCGCACGACCGCATCGTCATCGCCGAGGACGGCGTCGCCGTCGACCTCGTCGAGGGCAAGGCCAAGATCTCGGGCAAGGTCCAGGCGGGATACGTGTACGTCGACGGCCTCTCGGTCGGCGACGTCGGGGAGCCCGCCCTCAAGGACCGCAAGATCCTCGGAGACGAGGGCATCATCTCGGTCTTCGTGGTCGTGGACTCCAGTACCGGAAAGATCACCGGTGGCCCGCACATCCAGGCACGTGGCTCGGGCATCGAGGACTCCGCCTTCGCGGAGGTCGCCCCGAAGATCACGGAGGTCCTGGAGAGGACGGCCCAGGACGGCGTCGTCGAACCCCACCAACTGCAGCAACTCATCCGCCGCACGCTGGGCAAGTGGGTCTCGGACACCTACCGGCGCCGGCCGATGATCCTGCCGGTCGTGGTCGAGGTCTGACGCCTCGTCACGCGTGAACTGGGAGCGGGGCTCCTCGATTTGCATCGAGGAGCCCCGCTCCAGTACGTTTACGGCTCCGCCTGAACGGGAACCCGGCGCAACTGTGCACCAGGAACCAGCCCGAGCGGGACGGAATTCCGACTCAGATTCTTCTGATAAAGTCGGGTCCGCCGGAAAGGGAAACGCGAAAGCGAGAACCTGGAAAGCACCGAGGAAATCGGACGCGAAAGAGTCTGATAGAGTCGGAAACGCAAGACCGAAGGGAAGCGCCCGGAGGAAAGCCCGAGAGGGTGAGTACGAAGGAAGCGTCCGTTCCTTGAGAACTCAACAGCGTGCCAAAAATCAACGCCAGATATGTTGATACCCCGTCTCCG
>NZ_VBZC01000084.1:0-34489 GCF_005786655.1 Streptomyces montanus | reverse complement strand
GTGTGCCGGTGCGTCCGCCCGTCGCCGCGGGGGCATACGACCGTGGCCTGGTAAGTAGGCACGGGTTTCCTGAGACAGGCTGTAAGCGACGGCCGATGACGCACCGGCACACGCCCCCTCCTGTGCGTGGGCGACCGCAGGAGTGTGGGGGTGCGCCCCTCCAGGGGCAGCTGGGTGACTGAGGGCGAGTGGGACGCGCCCTTCAGGGGCGCGGGGAACTGCGCGATCAGCCAGGACCGGCCCGCAGCCGAAATGCGAACCGGGGGCCTGGGGGGCGCAGCCCCCCAGCCAGGGGCGCGGGGAACTGCGCGATCAGCCACGGACGGTCCGCAGTCGAAAGACGAACCGGGGGCCTGGGGGCGCAGCCCCCGGATCAGGGGCGCGGGGAACTGCGCGATCAGCCACGGACAGCCCGCGGCCGAAAACGAACCCCCGGGAGCCTGGGGGCGCAGCCCCCGGCGAGGTACCCAACCCCAGCCGGAGGCGCGCACGCATTGTTCAAAGTGTCAAAATCGCGGCCCATCTTTGTACACATACGGCTCATGACGAGGGGCCCGCCGGGAGCGATAGCCTTGTCACGTGATCAGCGCGATACGTCGCGGGGGCGTTCATGCCCCTGCTTTGCGCCCGGACCGCACGGAGGACATCCGTCGCCGGGCGGTCGCTGGTCTTCGCGGGCAGCACGGGGCACCGAGAGCAGCGTCACAGTCTCCGGAGGTGCTGAAGATGGCTGATAAGGCCCCGCACATCTCTCATCACGGCATAGCGTCGAAGCAAACCGGACACCCCGCGTCGCGGCGCTACGTCACTTCATGTTTTTCGACGTCACGCAACGGCGCGCGACAGGAGCCAGAGGACAATGCAGACCAAGCTGGACGAAGCCAAGGCCGAGCTGCTCGAACGGGCCGCCCGGGTAGCTGAGAACAGCCCGGTCGGGGGGCACCTACCGACCGGGACGACGGGCGAGGGCGCTCCCGACCGGGACACGGTGCTCACGTTCCTCCAGCGCTACTACCTGCACACCGCCCCGGAGGACCTCTCCGGCCGTGACCCGGTCGATGTCTTCGGAGCCGCCTTCTCCCACTACCGACTGGCCGAGAATCGCCCCCAGGGCACGGCCAACGTCCGGGTTCACACCCCGACCGTCGAGGAGAACGGCTGGACCTGCAGCCACTCCGTCGTCGAGGTGGTCACGGACGACATGCCCTTCCTCGTCGACTCGGTCACCAATGAGCTGTCCCGGCAGGGGCGCGGCATTCATGTCGTCATCCACCCCCAGTTCGTCGTACGACGCGATGTCACCGGCAAGCTCATCGAGGTGCTGCCCAGCCGGCCGGCCGCCGGCGATCTTCCCCATGACGCCCACGTCGAGTCCTGGATCCACGTTGAGTTCGACCGCGAGACCGACCGCGCCGATCTGAAGGAGATCACGGCCGATCTGCTGCGGGTGCTCTCCGACGCCCGCGAGGCCGTCGAGGACTGGGAGAAGATGCGCGACGCCGCGCTCCGGATCGCCGATGATCTGCCGGCCGAGCCCACGGCCGACGACCTGCGCGATCAGGAGATCGAGGAGGCACGCGAGCTGCTGCGCTGGCTGGCCGACGACCACTTCACCTTCCTCGGCTACCGCGAGTACCAGCTGAGGGAGGACGACTCCCTCGCCGCCGTGCCCGGGACCGGGCTGGGCATACTGCGCTCGGATCCGCACCACAGCAGTGAGGAGAGCCACCCGGTCAGCCCCTCCTTCGAACGGCTGCCCGCCGATGCCCGCGCCAAGGCCCGCGAGCACAAGCTCCTCGTCCTGACGAAGGCGAACAGCCGTGCCACGGTGCACCGGCCGTCCTACCTCGACTACGTGGGCGTCAAGAAGTTCGACGCCGAAGGAAACGTCGTGGGTGAGCGGCGCTTCCTCGGGCTGTTCTCGTCGGCCGCGTACACCGAGTCCGTGCGCCGTGTCCCCGTCATCCGCCGCAAGGTGGAAGAGGTGCTGAAGGGCGCCGGCTTCTCGCCCAACAGCCACGACGGGCGCGATCTGCTGCAGATCCTGGAGACGTACCCCCGCGACGAGCTGTTCCAGACGCCGGTCGACGAGCTGCGCTCCATCGTCACCTCCGTCCTCTACCTGCAGGAGCGGCGGCGGCTGCGGCTCTACCTGCGGCAGGACGAGTACGGGCGCTACTACTCCGCCCTCGTCTACCTCCCGCGCGACCGCTACACCACCGCCGTACGCCTGAGGATCATCGACATCCTCAAGGAGGAACTCGGCGGCACCAGCGTCGACTTCACCGCCTGGAACACCGAGTCGATCCTTTCCCGGCTGCACTTCGTGGTCCGTGTCCCGCAGGGCACCGAACTGCCGCACCTGTCCGACACCGACAAGGAGCGCATCGAGGCGCGGCTCGTCGAGGCCGCCCGCTCCTGGGCCGATGGCTTCGGCGAGGCGCTGAACGCCGAGTGCGGCGAGGAGCGCGCGGCCGAGCTGCTGCGCCGGTACGGCCACGCCATCCCGGAGGGATACAAGGCCGACCACAACCCGCGCACCGCGGTCGCCGACCTGATCCACCTGGAGCAGCTCGGCGACGGCAAGGACTTCGCGCTCAGCCTGTACGAGCCGGTGGGTGCCGCGCCCGGCGAGCGCCGCTTCAAGATCTACCGCGTCGGTGCGCCGGTCTCCCTCTCCGCCGTCCTGCCGGTCCTCAACCGGCTCGGTGTCGAGGTCACCGACGAACGCCCGTACGAGCTGCGCTGCGCGGACCGTACGCCCGCGTGGATCTACGACTTCGGCCTGCGTGTGCCCGCACCGAAGGGCGGCAACGGCGACCATCTCGCCGACGACGCCCGCGAGCGCTTCCAGGACGCCTTCGCGGCGACCTGGACCGGGCAGGCCGAGAACGACGGCTTCAACTCCCTGGTCCTGAGCGCCGGTCTGAGCTGGCGGCAGGCGATGGTGCTGCGCGCGTACGCCAAGTACCTGCGCCAGGCCGGTTCGACCTTCAGCCAGGACTACATGGAGGACACCCTCCGCCACAACGTCCACACCACCCGGCTGCTCGTCTCCCTCTTCGAGGCGCGGATGTCGCCGGACCGCCAGCGGGCGGGTACGGAATTGACCGACGCCCTCCTTGAGGAGCTGGACGCCGCCCTCGACCAGGTCGCGTCCCTCGACGAGGACCGGATCCTGCGGTCCTTCCTCACGGTCATCAAGGCGACCCTGCGGACGAACTTCTTCCAGGAGGCGGCGGGCGGCCAGCAGCACGAGTACGTCTCCATGAAGTTCGACCCGACGGCGATCCCGGACCTTCCGGCGCCGCGTCCGGCGTACGAGATCTGGGTGTACTCGCCGCGCGTCGAGGGCGTGCATCTGCGGTTCGGGAAGGTCGCCCGCGGCGGTCTGCGCTGGTCCGACCGGCGGGAGGACTTCCGGACCGAGATCCTGGGTCTCGTCAAGGCGCAGATGGTGAAGAACACCGTCATCGTGCCCGTCGGCGCGAAGGGCGGCTTCGTCGCCAAGCAGCTGCCGGACCCGGCCGTGGACCGCGACGCCTGGCTGGCCGAGGGCATCAGGAGCTACAAGACCTTCATCTCGGCGCTGCTCGACATCACCGACAACATGGTGGCCGGTCAGATCGTGCCGCCCGCCGACGTCGTACGGCACGACGATGACGACACCTACCTCGTCGTCGCCGCCGACAAGGGCACCGCCACGTTCTCGGACATCGCGAACGAGGTCGCCGAGTCGTACAACTTCTGGCTCGGAGACGCCTTCGCCTCCGGCGGCAGCGCGGGCTACGACCACAAGGCCATGGGCATCACCGCCCGGGGTGCCTGGGAGTCCGTGCAGCGGCACTTCCGGGAGCTGGGCGTCAACACCCAGACCGAGGACTTCACCGTCGTCGGCGTCGGCGACATGTCCGGTGACGTGTTCGGCAACGGCATGCTGCTGTCCGAGCACATCCGTCTGGTCGCCGCCTTCGACCACCGGCACATCTTCATCGACCCGAACCCGGACGCGGCCACCTCGTACGCCGAGCGGCGCCGCCTGTTCGAGCTGCCGCGCTCGTCCTGGGCCGACTACGACAAGTCGCTGCTGTCGCAGGGCGGCGGGATCTTCCCCCGCTCCGCCAAGGCCGTCCCGATCAACAGCCACATCCGCCAGGCCCTCGGCCTCGAGTCCGGCCCGGCCAAGATGACCCCGGCCGACCTGATGAAGGCCATCCTCAAGGCGCCGGTCGACCTGCTGTGGAACGGCGGCATCGGTACGTATGTGAAGGCCACGACGGAAACGCACGCGGACGTCGGCGACAAGGCGAACGACGCGATCCGCGTGGACGGCGCCGACCTCAGGGTCAAGGTCGTCGGCGAGGGCGGCAACCTGGGCCTGACCCAGCTCGGCCGGATCGAGTTCGCGCAAGCCGGCGGCAAGGTCAACACCGACGCCATCGACAACAGCGCGGGCGTGGACACCTCCGACCACGAGGTGAACATCAAGATCCTGCTCAACGCGGTCGTCTCGGACGGCGACATGACCGTCAAGCAGCGCAACAAGCTGCTCGCCGAGATGACCGACGAGGTCGGCCAACTCGTCCTGCGCAACAACTACGCGCAGAACGTGGCACTCGCCAACGCGCTCGCCCAGTCCCCGAGCATGCTCCACGCCCAGCACCGCTACCTGCGCCACCTGGTGCGTGAGGGACTCCTCGACCGGGCCCTGGAGTTCATGCCCACCGAGCGGCAGATCCGCGAGCGCCTCAACACGGGGCACGGTCTGACCCAGCCGGAGACGGCTGTCCTCCTCGCCTACACGAAGATCACGGTCGCCGGCGAGCTGCTCGGCAGCGACCTGCCCGACGATCCGTATCTGCAGAGCCTGCTGTACGCGTACTTCCCGACGGCGCTGCGCGAGAAGTTCCGTGAGCAGATCGAGGCACACGCGCTGCGCCGCGAGATCGTCACGACCGTGCTGGTCAACGACACCGTGAACACCGGCGGTACGAGCTACCTGCACCGTCTGCGCGAGGAGACCGGTGCCTCGCTGGAGGAGATCGTCCGGGCGCAGACCGCGGCCCGTGCGATCTTCGGCCTGGGCGAGGTGTGGGACGCCGTCGAGGCGCTCGACAACACGGTCGACGCGGCCGTCCAGACCCGCATCCGGCTGCACTCGCGCCGCCTCGTCGAGCGCGGCACGCGCTGGCTGCTCAACAACCGGCCGCAGCCCCTCCAGCTCGCCGAGACCATCGGCTTCTTCAGCGAGGGGGTGGGGCAGGTCTGGGCCGAGCTGCCCAAGCTGGTGCGCGGCGCGGACCTGGAGTGGTACCAGCGGATCTACGACGAGCTGTCGGTCGCCGGCGTCCCGGACGAGCTCGCCCAGCGCGTCGCAGGGTTCTCCGCGGTCTTCCCGGCGCTCGACATCGTCGCGGTGGCCGACCGCACGCGCAAGAACCCGATGGATGTCGCCGAGGTCTACTACGACCTCGCCGACCGGCTGCGGATCACCCAGCTCATGGACCGCATCATCGAGCTGCCGCGCGCCGACCGCTGGCAGTCGATGGCCCGCGCCTCCATCCGCGAGGACCTGTACGCGGCGCACGCGGCGCTGACGGCCGACGTCCTCGCCTGCGGAAACGGCGTCGCCACGCCGGAGCAGCGCTTCAAGGCCTGGGAGCAGCGGAACGGGGCGATCCTGGGCCGGGCCCGCTCGACCCTGGAGGAGATCCAGAGCTCGGAGTCGTTCGATCTGGCGAATCTGTCGGTGGCGATGCGCACGATGCGGACGATGCTGCGTACGCACTCGTAGTCGGTACGTACTCGTAGCCGGTACGCGGACGGGGGTGCCCCGGGCCATCAGGCCCGGGGCACCCCCGTTCTGCGTGGCTGGTGCGGAGCGGGTCACTTCAGGCAACCCGTGCTGTTTCCCGCGCATCTACCCATGTGGCCCACGAGCGGACCACGCCGCGTAGGCGGGTCGATCCGTAGCATTTAGGGTTAATGGGATGAACATGGATCTGCGCCAGCCACCCGGCATATCCGTCGGCGTGCCTGACATATCGGTCGTCGTGATCGTCTACAACGACGCGTCCCGCCTGCCGACGGCCGTGCGCTCCGTGCTGGGGCAGACGTTGCGGAACGTCGAGGTCGTGATCGTGGACGACCGCAGCACGGACGGTTCGTACGAGGTGGCCGAGCGGCTGGCCGCCGAGCATCCCGGTCGCGTACGGGCCTTCCAGCTGCCGGAGAACAGCGGCGGGTGCGGGGCCCCGCGCAACCACGGCATCGCGCAGGCACGCGGCACGTACCTCGTCTTCCTCGACAGCGACGACGTACTGGAGCGCAACGCCTGCCGGAACATGCTGGAGGCGGCCGAGACCACCGGCGCCGACCTCGTCTCCGGGCTGTGCGTGCGCGTGCACGTGGACTCGCGGGGCGGCAAGGAGGTCAAGTGGTACCCCTGGCTGTACCCGCGCACCCGCACCCTTGAGTCCGTCTCCGAGCTCCCCGATCTGCTGGTCTTCGACACGCTGTCGACGAACAAGTGCTACCGTCGGGAGTTCCTGCTGGAGCGGGGCCTTCGGTTCCCGGTCGGGATCCACTACGAGGACCTGCTCTTCTCGGCGCAGGCGTATGTGGCCGCCCGCAGGATCACGCTGATCCCCAACCGCGTCTACGACTGGAACGTCGTGGAGAAGCCGACGCGGTCGGCCGCGAAGTCGATCAGCAACCGGCGCCACGAGATCGCCAACTTCGCGCACCGGATGGAGATCCACCGCCGGGTCGACCAACTGCTCGCGGAGCAGGGGCTGCTGGCGCTGAAGTTCCACAAGGACGTCAAGTTCCTCAAGCACGACCTGGTGCTGCATCTGCGTGATCTGCCGTTCCGGGACGCCTCCTACCGGCAGGAGTTCGCCTCGATCGCCCGGGACTACCTGGACTCGATCGACCGCGCCGCCTTCGACGAGGTGGAGCCCATCCACGCCATCTGCGCCTATCTGCTGCGCGAGAGCGACTGGGACAACCTTCTCCCGGCCGTGGACACGCTCACCAACCGCGACAAGATCTCCTCGCCGCTCGTCGAGCGGGACGGCCGGATCTACTGGTGCGCCGAGCACCTCGACGGACACGACGGGGAAAGCCAAGGCGAAAGTGAAGGCCAAGGCGAAGGCGAAGGTGAAGGCGACGGCTTCGCGCGGCAGGTCCTGGACGTCACCGAGCTGGGCTACCACACCAAGCCGGTCGAGAAGATGTTCCTGCGCAACGCCCTGACCGACTACGCGGAGTCGGCCGGCACGGTCCGGCTGGCCGGGCGCATCACCAACCCCCTGGGCGTGATCCCGCCCGGCGCGCGACTCACCGGCGAGCTGGAGTTCGGCGCCCGGCGCAAGGGCGTGCGCTTCCAGACCTTCCGCTTCCCCGTGGCCACCCTGCGGCACGAGGGCGAGACCATCGCCTGGGAGGCCTCGGCCGACCTCACCAAGGGGCTGCGGCCGCTCGGCATCGTGGACGCCGTGTGGGACGTACGGCTCCGTCTCGGCGTCGACGGTGCACGCACCACGACCCGGCTCACGGCATCCGAACCGGGCCTGGCCGCCGGGCGGTTGCCGGTCCGCCCCCGGCTCACCCGGCTGGTCGCCGGCCGCATCGAGCCGGAGATCTCTTCGCGCGGCCATCTCTGCTTCCGGCTCGTCTCCCGCGAGAAGGTGGACGCGTTCGTCGCACGCGGTGTGCACGGGGCGCCGGGCCGGCTCGCCAAGTCCGGATACCGGAAGGCGAAGTCGTTGCGCAAGCGGCTGACCTCCGGCGACACCAAGATCCGGCTGTATCACGAGGCGTTCAGCCGGCTGCCCGTGAAGAAGGGCCTGGTCGTCTTCGAGAGCCACCTGGGCCGGCAGTACAGCGACAGCCCGAGGGCCATCTACGAGGAGATGCGGCGCCAGGGGCTGGAGTTCGAAGCGGTGTGGTCGTACACCGGCAGCCCCACGGGCTTTCCCTCCGATGCCACCCTGGTACGCCGCTGGTCGCTGCCCTACCTCAAGGCCCTGGCCCAGGCGGAGTTCTGGGTCGACAACCAGAGCTATCCGCTGAAGCTCACCAAGCGGCCGGAGACCACGTACATCCAGACCTGGCACGGCTCGGCGCTCAAGCGGATGGGTTTCGACGAGCCGGAGTGGAAACTCAAGTCCCGTCGGCAGCGGGAGACCCAGCAGCGCACACTCGACCGCTTCGACCGGTTCCTGATCCGCTCCGAGCACGACGTCCGCACCCTCGCCCGCGCCTTCCGGCTCCAGGAGAAGACACTGCTGCGGGTGGGCTACCCCCGCAACGACGCCCTGGTACGGGCCCGTCAGGCCTCCGAACGCCCCTCGCTCGCGGCCGATCTGGGCATCCCGGACAACAAGAAGGTCCTGCTGTACGCGCCCACGTTCCGGCACCAGGGGCAGCGCCGCTTCGAATTGCCCTTCGACGTGGAGCGCTTCGCCGACACGTTCGGTGACCGGTACGTCCTCCTCATCCGCTCGCACTACCTCAACCACGTGGTGCTCCCGCCGTCCGTGCGGGGCCGTGTCATCGACGTGTCCGCGCACCACGACGTGACACCGCTGCTCGCCCTCGCCGACGGGCTGATCACGGACTACTCGTCGGTGATGTTCGACTACGCCCTTCTCGACCGGCCGATGTTCTTCTTCGCCTACGACTACGAGGAGTACGTGTACGAGGGGCGCGGGACGTATTTCGACCTGCTGGAGCGTGCCCCCGGTCCCGTCGTGCGCCGCGAGGACGAACTGCACGCCGTACTCGGCTCACTGGAGGAGCAGGCGGTCAAGTACGCGACGGCGCGGGAGCGGTTCCTCGCGGACTTCGGCGAATACGACAAGGGGAACGCCGCGCAGGGCATCGTCGACCAGTTCTTCTCCCAGTGGAGGCGCGCATGACCGGATACGCCCAGCGGGACATCTTCTTCGTCTCCAACAGCGTCGACGAGCTGGGCGGGGTGACCAGTTGGTCGCACCAGATGGCCCGGCTGTTCACCGAGCGCGGGCATCGCGTGCACGTCGTCGGGATCACCCCGCCCGCGGTGGCACAGGAGCTGGGCGAAGTCGCGTACCCCACCACGACGTTGTACGACGGACAACCGCCCCGCCCCGGTCGGGCCCGTGCGGCGAGCATGCGTGAGCAGGCGGCCAGGCTGACGGCGCTGTTCGGCGCGGCGGGACCCGGCGCGGTCGTGATCGTCACGCAGGTGTGGGCGATGGAGTGGGTGGAACTGGCCGACACACGAGGCCTGACCGTCATCGGCATGAGTCACGAGTCGTTCCGGTACTCGAAGGCGTCCTCACGTTTCCGGCGGGTGCTCAAGCACTACCGGGACGTCGACCGCATGCTCGTGCTCACCCGCGAGGACGCCGACCTGTGGATCGGGCGGGGCCTCAACAACGCCTCGTTCATGCCGAATCCGCTGCCCTTCATGCCCGAGGTGCCTTCGCCGCGCACCCAGAAGGTGGTCGTCAGCATGGGTCGGCTGCACGACCAGAAGGGCATCGACATGCTCCTCGACACCTGGGCCGAGGTCGCGCCGCGCCACCGCGACTGGACGCTGCGGATCTACGGCTCGGGCGAGGACGAGGAGATGCTGCACAAGCAGTGCACGGGGCTCGGACTCGACGACTCAGTCGAGTGGATGGGCCGTACGGGCGACGTACCGGGCGCGCTGCGCGGCGGCTCCGTCTTCGTGCAGTCCTCGCGGGGCGAGGGTTTCCCGCTCGCCCTGATGGAGGCGATGGCGATGGCCGTGCCCTGCGCCGCCTTCGACTGCGCCCCCGGCGTCCACGAGATCATCCGCGACGAGGAGGACGGCCTGCTCGCCGCCCTCGGCAACACCGGCGAACTCGCCCGCAAACTGAGCACGTTGATGTCCGACCAGGAACTGCGGGACCGGATGGGCAAGGCGGCACGGGTGAACATTCAGCGGTACACGACAGAGGAGATCGTGCGCAGGTGGGAGGACCTGTTCACGTTCCTGGAGCGCTGAGCCCCGACACCGCTGCCTGCCGCGCTCAGCCCTTGCCGCCGGTGAACCTCTCGTACTCCTTCAGCACGTCCTCCGTGTTGCCGTCCATGCGGAGCTCCCCCCGCTCGAGCCACAGCACCCGCTCACAGGTGTCCCGGATGGACTTGTTGTTGTGGCTGACGAGGAAGACCGTGCCGGCGTGCTTGCGCAACTCCCGGATCCGGGCCTCGGAGCGCTTCTGGAAGGAGCGATCGCCCGTGGCCAGGGCCTCGTCGATCATGAGCACGTCGTGGTCCTTGGCGGCGGCGATGGAGAAGCGGAGCCGGGCCGCCATGCCGGAGGAGTACGTCCGCATGGGCAGCGTGATGAAGTCGCCCTTCTCGTTGATGCCGGAGAAGTCGACGATCTCCTGGTAACGCTCGCGGACCTGCTCGCGGGACATGCCCATCGCGAGGCCGCCGAGGAAGACGTTGCGCTCGCCGGTCAGGTCGTTCATCAGGGCCGCGTTCACGCCGAGCAGGGAGGGCTGGCCGTTCGTGTAGATGCGGCCGTTCTCCACGGGCAGCAGGCCCGCGACCGCCTTGAGCAGCGTGGACTTGCCCGAGCCGTTCGTGCCGATCAGGCCGATGGCCTCTCCCTTGTACGCGGTGAAGGAGACGCTCTTCACGGCGTGCACCTTGCGGACCCCCGAAGCCTGCTCGGCCTTCTTGCCGCGCAGGATGCGGTTCAGGGCGGCGGTCGCGGAGCCACGGCCCGCGCCGGTGCCGTTGACCCGGTAGACGATGTCGACGCGGTCGGCGATCACGGTGGGGACGCATTCGGCGATGGTGGGGACGCGATCGGCGGTCACGGTGGGGATGCGATCGCCGGTCACGGTGGGGACGCGTTCGTTCCTGGTGTCAGCCACGGCCGTATGTCTCCTCTGCCTTCCAGAAGTAGATGAAGCCGCCGACGCCGGCGACCAGGGCCCAGCCGATCGCGACCGCCCAGACGTGGTGCGGCAGCTGGCTCGCGTGGAAGGTGTCGATCAGCGCGAACCGCATGAGGTCGATGTAGATCGCGGCCGGGTTGCACTCCAGCGCGAGCAGCACGATCTGCGGCAGGTGATGGTTGTCGAGCACGCGGTCGATGCTCCACATGACACCCGAGACATACATCCAGGTGCGCAGCAGGAAGGGCATCAGCTGTGCGATGTCCGGCGTCTTCGCGCCCATCCGGGCCATGACCAGCGCCACGCCCGCGTTGAAGACGAACTGAAGTGCCAGTGCGGGGATGGTCAGGAGCCAGGACGCGCCGACCGGCACGCCGAAGCACAGCAGGATCACGATCAGCGCGGCCATCGAGAACAGCAGCTGCTGGAGCTGTTGCAGGGCGTACGACACCGGCAGCGCGGCCCGCGGGAAGTGCAGCGCGCGGACGAGGCCGAGGCTGCCGGAGATCGCCCGCGTGCCCGCCATGATCGAGCTCTGCGTGAACGTCCACACGAACACGCCGGTGACCAGGAACGGGATGTAGTCGGGCACGCCCCGGCTGGTGCCCATCAGGACGCCGAAGATGAAGTAGTACACCGCGGCGTTCAGCAGCGGGGTCGCCACCTGCCAGACCTGGCCCAGCTTCGCCTGGCTGTACTGGGCGGTGAGCTTGGCCGTGGCGAACGCCGTGATGAAGTGGCGCCGCGCCCACAGCTGGCGGATGTACGCCGGCAGGGACGGGCGGGCGCCGCTCACCGTCAGGCCGTAGCGGGCGGCGAGCGCCGCGGGGTCGTCCTCGGGCGCGGCCGGCGCCTGAGGCGGTGTGTCGAGAACCTGGCTCACATCCGCTGCTTTCGCTCGGGGGTGGGGGTGAGTTCGGGGCGGTGGGGATGTGCGAACCCTTGCTTTACCTGGGGATGGGCTCGACTTTACGTCGGGACGGGACCGTATCGTCGCAACGTGAGCGTAGGCCGATTCGACGTCGGAACGCAACCGTTTCGTCGTAACGGCCTATGCTGTTCCGCATGACGACGAACGCCGACGGGGCCCAGAAGGGGTCGCAACAGCCGCGCCGCAGGGCTCCCGCCGGGGCCGCAGTGCTCCGGGAGGATGTGACGGAAGCCATCCGGGCGGCCGTCTTCGAGGAGCTCGCGGCAGTCGGCTACGCGCGGATGTCCATCGAGGGCATCGCGCGCCGCGCCGGCGTCGGCAAGACCGCGGTCTATCGCCGGTGGCGGTCGAAGCTGCATCTGGTGCTCGACCTGGTGTCGGCGATAGCCGTGCAGGGGCTGCCGGCGCCCGACACCGGCACCCTGGAGGGCGACCTGCGGCTGCTGTACGAGGTCACGGCCCGCGCCCTGCGTCACCCCGTCGCCTCGCAGATCATCCCCGACCTCCAGGCGGAGGCGGCCCGCAATCCGGACATCGCCGAGGCCCTGCAGAAGGCCCTGCGGGAAGGGCAGGAGGGTGTCGCGAGCGGCATCGTCGCGGCGGCCGAGAGGCGTGGTGAGGTCCGCCTGGGCATCGACGACGAACTGGCCCTCGACCTCATCTCCGGCCCGCTGTACTGGCGCTCGGTGGTCATCCGCAGTCCCAAGCTGCCCAAGGGCTACCTGGAGAACCTGGCGCGGGCCACGGCGGTGGCGCTCAAGGCCTTGTAGGGCGTGTGAAGGCCGTGTGGCGGGTCGTGCGGTAGGTCATGTTGTCGCTCGGGCATCGGATCGTTGTCATCCGTCCCTCACACCTCGGGCTCCCGGGGGCGCATACTGGTCTGACGATGACGAAGCCTTCAGCGCCCCGGCGCCATCTGTCCACCAGTCCCTTCAAAGCTCCGGTCGCCCCCGTCGCGAAGCACTTCGCCCTGGGGGACCGGGTTTCGCACGACCAGTTCGGCCTGGGCAGGATCATCGGCGTCGAGGACGGCGTCGCGATGCTCGTCGACTTCGGCTCCCGCCAGGCCCGAATCGTCAGCCCCTACACCCGCATGGACAAACTCTGACAACGCCTTTCAAGGGCGCGTGATGAGCGCTTGCCGCGGCGCGAGAACTGCCTCATACCCGCGGCGAGCGCGGCGCTCCCGCCCCCGGAGCCTTCGGCCTTCCCGAAGCTCCCGGCACCTCGGGTGCCCGCCCGCCCCAGGACAGCCGCTCGGCCAGTTCCACCAGTTCCGGCGCCCGTAGCGTCCGCTCGTCGAACCCCGGCAGCGGTACGTGCAGCGGTTCGACCCACCGCCCCGGTATGCCCTCCACGCCGTACACGGCCCCGGCGAGCCCGCCCGTGACGGCCGCCACGGTGTCGGTGTCCCCGCCCAGATCGACCGCGGCCCGCACGGCGTCCTCGTACGAGCACGTGCTCCGCAACGCCCACACGGCCGAACCGAGACACGGCCACACGGCCCCATTGCTGTTTTTTCTGGGGGACACCCCCAGGCCCCCGGCTGTGGCCCGATCGGGATGCCAGTCCGCCGTCAGCACGGTCGCGTACCGAGCTCGGTGAACCGGATGGACGAGGTTCAGGGAGCCCGGCAACGCCTCCAGAGGGTCGGCACCGGTGCCGTCGCCCGCGAAGTACACCGCGGACGTGCTCGCCCGCATCAACGCCCCGTTCCCCGCCGCTCGCCCGCTGGTCTGGAAGTGCAGTGCGGCGGCGAGGTCCCAGGGATCTCCGCCGCTCAGCACGGCCTCGGTCTGCAGGCCGATGTCCTTGGGCTCGGCGGCCGCCCAGCGCTGGAACCGCCGGAAGACATCCGGGAGTTCGAGCCCGTCGCACTCCAGCAGCGACTCCCCGACCAGCACGGCCATCTGCGTGTCGTCGGTGGCCTCGCCCGGGTCCCAGCCACCGCCACCGCACATCTCGCCGTCGGCGCCCGGCGACGGAAACCGCGCCGCGAACGCCCCGCGCCAGCCTACGAGGCTGACGTCTGTCTACGAGGCTGACCGCTCGCAGGGGCCCCTACGCCTAGCGGCCACCCCGGGGCGCCTCCGGGTGTCGTCGTACCCAGCCCTCCCATGCCGAGGTGATCATGTCGGCGACGTCGTACTTCGCCTTCCAGGCCAGCTCGGTGGCGATGCGGTCCGCCGAGGCCACGACCCGTGCCGGGTCGCCCGGGCGGCGGGGGGTGACCTCCGGGGGCAGGTCGTAGCCCGTGATCCGGTTGATCCGGTCGATCATTTCGCGGACCGAGACGCCTTCCCCACGGCCGATGTTGAGGGTCAGGTCCGTGCCGGGGGAGGAGGCCAGACGGCGGGCCGCGGCCACATGGGCCTCGGCGAGGTCGACCACGTGGATGTAGTCGCGGACGCACGTGCCGTCCGGCGTCGGGTAGTCGTCGCCGAAGATCCGCGGGGGCGCGCCCTCGGTCAGCTTCTCGAAGACCATCGGTACGAGGTTGAAGACCCCTGTGTCGGCCAGCTCGGGCGCCGCCGCGCCCGCCACGTTGAAGTACCGCAGGGAGGCCGTCGAGAGGCCGTGTGCGCGGCCTGTCGCCCGGACCAGCCACTCGCCCGCGAGCTTGGTCTCGCCGTACGGGTTCATGGGGACGCAGGGCGTCTCCTCGGTCACCAGGTCGACATCCGGCATGCCGTACACCGCCGCGGAGGACGAGAACACGAACGATGGCACGGCTGCGGTCGTGACGGCCTGCAGCAGCACCCGCAGGCCCTCGACGTTCTCCCGGTAGTAGTGCAGTGGCAGCTCCATCGACTCGCCCACCTGCTTCTTCGCCGCGAGGTGGACGACTCCGGTGACGGAGTGGTCCGTGAGCGTGCGGGCCACGCGCTCCGCGTCCAGGGTCGAGCCGACGACCAGCGGCACCCCCTCGGGGACGCGCTCGGCGATCCCGGTGGACAAGTCGTCGTACACCACGGCCTGTTCGCCCGCCTCGGTCATCGCACGGACGACGTGCGCCCCGATGTAGCCGGCGCCGCCAGTGATCAGCCAGGTCATGTACGGGCGTCCCCTCGTTGTCGGTGATCGTCGGACACGGATGCCAGTGGTCACGTATCAGTGAAGCAGGCGCTTTCAGTGAAGCAGTGAAGCAGTGATGCGGTGCAGCAGTGAAGCAGGCGTTTCAGTGGAACAGGCGTTTCAGTCGACGTCGTGCCACAGCGGCCATTCCTCGCCAACCGGGCGCGAGCCGCAGTGCCAGCGAGCCCGCGTGGGTCGCGTAAGGCTGGACGAGCAGCACGCCGCGACGGCCGCTCGGCACGGCGGTGCGACGCAGCAGGCCCGGCCCCGCGACCGCGTGCGCCGTGGTCTCGCGGCTCGTGCCGTCGTGGAAGCGCACGCACAGCCTCAGGTCCCAGGTGCCGTCACCGAGGGCCACGAGGTCGACCGGCACCTCGGCCGACCAGGAGCGGGGACGGGAGACGGCCTCCGGGCCGGTCCGGGAGTCGGTCTCGGAGTCGGTCTCGGAGTCGTCGTCCGGCAGGAACGCGGCCGTGAGGCGGAGCCCCGGCCGGCCGTCCTGACGGTTCACGAACTCGACGTCCACGCGGTCCGGCCCCGCGTCCGCCATGCGCCCGTACAGCTCGTGCAGGCGCAGCCGGAGCCGGGTGGCACGCGCGCGGGGCCGCAGTTCCGCGTCGACGGCCACGGGGAGGACGTGCACAGGCCGGAACAGGAGGTGATCCAGGGTCACTTGAGGCAGGTCGGCGGACCAGACCGGCGTACCGTCGGCGGCCTGCGGGTACGGCGGCCGCAGCTGCGCCGGGCGCGCCGCGACCCCCTTGACGCGGTCCAGGTCGCGCGGCTCCTCCGAGGCCATGACGACCTGCGCGATCACCCGTCCGGGCGCGGGGGCGAGCGCGAAGTCGCCCGCGTCGAAAGTGGCGAGGTACGCGCGCGTGAGGGCCCACCACTCGCGCTGGTACTCGGGCCCGCGCTGATCGAGTTCGCGCGCGTACATCCGCAGCGCGTGGTCGAGGAAGTTGGCGCGCGCCGCCCGCGCGAGCCGCTTCCCGCCGGCGTCGAGGAGGATGTCGTACGCCATGCTGTGGGCCGTGATCCTGGCCTGCCAGTTGTCCGTGCCGACACGGTCGAGTGAGATCGACAGCCGTTGGGCGGACCGGCGCACGTGCCAGACGTACACGGTGTCGGGTATCAGAGCCATGCGCGGACCGGCGGCGAGTACGCGCGCGGTGAAGACGAAGTCCTCGTAGGGGAAGTGCCCTTCGGGAAAGCGGATGCCGTGCTCGCGCAGAAAGGCGGTGCGGTACAGCTTGTTGACGCAGAGTGTGTCGTGGACCAGACGGGTGCGCCGCGAGGGGTGGGGGATCAGCCGGGGCTTCCCGTACAGCTCGGGCTGCCAGGGCACCTCGCGGCCCGACGGCAGTTCGCGGCGTATGCACAGGCCCGCCGCGACCTCGGTGTCGCGCCCGACGGCCGCGTCGAGCAGTGCGCTCACGGCGCCGGGCGGCAGTAGGTCGTCGCTGTCCAGGAACATCAGATACGGGGCCGTGGCGGCGGCTGTCCCGTCGTTGCGCGGGCTGCCGCAGCCGCCGCTGTTGACCTTGCGGCGTATGACCTTCAGGCGTGGTTCGTCGAGCGCGAGGCGGTCGAGCAGGTCCGCACTGCCGTCCGTCGAGCAGTCGTCGACGGCGATCACCTCGCGGACCGCGGGACCCTGGGCGAGGGCCGAGCGCACCGCGTCCGTCACGTGTTCCGCGTCGTCGTACCCGATGACCACGACGCAGACCTGTGACTGGTGAGGATGCATGGCTTCCCTGGCTTCCACGGGACTAATGGTAGGTGTTGGGGCGATTTACCGTTAAGTGGTACTTAGTGTCCCGTGTGGAAGATGGAGGGAATTGTGTCGCGGTTCCGTTGCCTCTTGATGGATCTCGGGGCGGATCCCCCGTCATTCGGGGCGGAACCCCGTCAGTCGCCGTCTGGCGTCACGCCTCCGGTGCCGCCCCGTTGAGCGCGGTCTCGTCCAGGGCCGCCTCGTCCAGTGCCGTCGTGAGCTTGTCGAGCCGCGCCCGCAGGTCGCGGATCTCGTCCAGGTCGAAGCCCGTCGCGGCGGCGATGCGGCGCGGCACGGCGAGCGCCCGTTCGCGCAGCGCGCCGCCCTCGTCCGTGAGCCGGACGACGACCGACCGCTCGTCCCGGGCGCTTCGCTCACGCCGTACGTACCCCGCCGCCTCCAGTCGCTTGAGCAGCGGCGACAGTGTCCCGGAGTCGAGCCGCAGAAACTCGCCCACCCGCTTCACGGGCAGTTCGCCCTGCTCCCAGAGCACGAGCATGACCAGGTACTGGGGGTAGGTGAGTCCCAGGTCCTTCAGGACGACGCGGTACACGCCGCCGAAGGCGCGCGACGCGGCGTTCAGGGAGAAGCAGATCTGCCGGTCGAGGCGGAGGAAGTCCTCGTCGCGGAGGGAGTCACGGAGGGCAGGGTCCGGTGGCGTCGTCGTGGTCATGCGTCCAGGATAGCTCCGGTGGGCCATTTAGTTGTGCACAATTGAATTGTGTGCTCTAATCATGGTCGTACGGCGGCGCCCACCAGGCCCACCGATACGACCTTGGTCTTCCGATACGACCTTGATCCTTGATCAATGATGAGAGGGACGGTTCCCATGGACGCGCTCTACACCGCTGTCGCCACCGCCACCCACGGCCGCGAGGGCCGGGCCTACAGCAGCGACGGCCGCCTCGACCTGGAGCTGGCCATGCCTCAGGAGCTCGGTGGCAACGGTCAGGGCACGAACCCGGAGCAGCTCTTCGCCGCCGGCTACTCCGCCTGCTTCGCCAGCGCCCTCGGGCTCGTCGGCCGCCAGGCGAAGGTCGACGTCAGCGACGCGGCGGTGACCGCCGAGGTCGGCATAGGCAAGCAGGGTGAGGGCTTCGCCCTCAAGGTCACGCTGCGTGTAGAGCTGCCGGAGTCCGTCGACGCCGAGACCGGCCGCAAGCTGGTCGACCAGGCCCACCAGGTCTGCCCCTACTCCAACGCCACCCGCGGCAACATCCCGGTCGAGCTCGTCGTCGAGTAACCCGATCTTCGGCCACGAACAACCCCGGTCGTCACCCACGCGTGGCGGGCGTGCCCTTCCACAGCGGGCCCGGCAGCCGTACGTCGGCCGCCGGGCCCCGCGCGCCGATCACCGGTTCCAGCAGCAGCGGCAGCCCCACCACCGGCAGCAGCCACGCCAGCACGAGCAGCCGGTCGCCGATGTGGGGGTCAGGGTGCCCGGCCTGGTTGAGGACACCGCTGAAGGCCGCCGCGAGCAGGAACCCCGCGAAGGCCGGACGCTGCCGCAGCACACCCCACGCGCCCGCGGCCAGCGCCGCGACGAACAGCGGCTGCCGCGACTGCCGACGCAGCCACTCCACCCAGAAGTTGCCCTCCAGCTGCCAGAACTCCGGCCAGGGGCGGGCGCGGTCGGGCCGGGTGTAGTGCTCGGTGAGCAGGTCCTGGAGGCTCTCGGTGGTGGACGGGTAGTGCAGCAGCTCGGCCACCAGCACGGTGGCGAGAGCCGCGGCGGCCGCCACCCACCCGATCACCTGTGGAGCGGCGCGGTCGGACCCCTTGCGCCGCACGGCCGTCACCGCACACGCCGCCGCCAGACACAACCCCAGGAACAGCGCCTGCGAGTGCTTCACCGTGAACAGCAGCACGAGCGCCCCGCCGACCAGCGCGCCCCCGGCCCGCACCCGGCCCCCGACCGCCAGCGCACAACCCCACAGCGCCGCCAGCGTGAGGGCCAGCAGCAGCCCCTCGGACATCGGACGCATGGCGGTCGTACCGCACGGCAGGACGTAGAACAGAGCCTGACCCGTGAGTGCGACAGCCGGTGGTGCGCCCAGCGTGCGCAGGATCAGGAAGGCCAGTACGCCTCCCGCCCCGGCCGCGAGGACGCTCGACAGCCAGATGCCCCAGGTCACCCCGAACGCCGCGACGAAGGGCATCAACAGGGCGGGATACCCGGGCCGCGCCTCGAAGATCCGCCGGAACCGCTCGGACGCGAACGGCCCGGTGTGGCCGCTCGTCTCGCCGGCCCGCAGCCGCCTGTCCACCTCCCGCCACAGCTCGGCCCGGCACTCCTCGGTGACCCGCTGGTCCGGACTGGGCGCGTGGAAACGCGCGACGTCCACGTTCTGCCTGCGGTGCGCGATGTCGGCCCGGCCCGCGCAGACGTAGTCGATGGTGGCGGCCGCCGCCTCGCGCTTTCCGTCGCCGCGCAGGTCAAGGGCGTACGAGAGGTAGTTCTTGGTGTCGGGGGTGTCGCGGCCGTTGACGTTGGCGAGCTGGAGGAGGGCGAAGACGGCGGCCAGTACCAGGACCCAGGTACGCGGCCTCAGGACACGACGCACGGCGACCCTCACGAACCGGGCGCGCCGGCCGTCGGGCCCTGCACCTTGAAGTCGGGGGCGACGATGCTGAAGCGGGGCACTTCGAGGTCAGCTCCTTACGCGTGCGGATGGAAGTAGACGCCCCGCGTCGCCGGCGTAGGGGGCGCCACGCCGAAGGCGCCGCTCCGGTCACCCCTGCCCGGTGCTCCTGGTGGATCACTGTGTGCTGCCCGCCGCACCCGGCGGGGCGAGCCCGGGGCCGCCCCGCCGGGAGAGGCCTCAGCCCCTCGCGCGACGGCGCTTGACCAGCGCCCGCGTGACGATCGGCGGCAGCAGATCCTTGGCGATCCGCCTGGTGCGGCTGCTCCGCCGCGCCGCGGGACTGACCGTGGCGGACCGGGCCGGCACGGGCCGCGAGGATTCCGGGCGCTGGGACCGCGCGGCCGCCGCCGACGCCGGCGCGGTCGAGGCGCCGACGGTCGGCGTCGGAGCCTTGGCGTGCCGGGACACGGGCTGCGCGGGCTCGGTCGCCTTCTTGCCGTCGATACGGATCATCCCGTAGCCCGCGACCTGCTGGACCTCGTGCCACATGTCGGTACGACCCGACAGCCACTCGAGCAGCGCGTCGCGGAGCGGCTCCGGGTCACCCCAGGTGCCGTAGAACTTGGTGCCCGTCACACCGATGGGGCGCAGTCCGAGGGTGGCCACCGCCCCCCAGGTGGCGCAGGCGACGCCCGGGCAGTGCTCGGCGCGGTAGTCGTCGAGCACCACCACGCCGTCCGGCAGCAGGATGTCGCGCACCGCCTCGATGTCCCCGTGCACGTGCTCGTACAGATGCGAGGCGTCGATGTGCGCGAAGCGGCAGCTGTCCTTCTCGACCCGGTCGACGACCGCCGAGGACGGCGCCTGTATGACCTCGGGCAACTTGTCGTGGAACGCCGAGTAGTTGGCCTCGAAGGCCCGCCGGGTCAGCGTCGAGTACGACTTGTTCATCTCTTTGTCGTTGGCGGCGTCCTCGGCGGGCGAGTCGAAGAGGTCGCACACCGTGAAGGCTTCCTCCTCGCGCAGGTAGGAGGCCATGAAAATGGCGCTCTTGCCCATGTAGGCGCCGAGTTCGAGCAGATTGCCGGGCTGCTGGTGATCGAGCTGCCGGGACAGGAACCAGTCGAACAACTGCTGGTCGACAGGACGGAACCAGCCCTTGACCTCCGACAGGGCCTTGGGACGGGGCAGTTCGGTGGTGGCGGTCATGAGTACTCCGTAAAACGGGGACTAATGGATTTCCTGCGCGTGCGTGCGTGGGGGGTTGTGGGGCTTGGGCGGGTTCAGAAACCGTCAACCGTGGGGAAAGGAACGCCGGATGACGAGGCGGAGGCGAGCAGTAAGGTGACCGGATCCTCGGTGGACGAGGAGCCGAGTGGCCGGGGCGGGCTGTCCGCAGCCGACGGCACCGGATGGCGCTCGTCGAGCGGCACCACGGTCGGCAGCCCGGCGGTTTCACCGAGCACGACATGGCGTACGACACGCTCCGCGGCCCGCCCGTCGTCATACGGGCAGAAGCGCTCCCGGAACGCGGCCCTCAGCTGCGCGGAGCGCGAACCCTGCCAGTGGCCGGTCGCGAAGATGTCGATCAGCTCGTCCTCGTTGCGCGCGATGGCGCCCGGCGGGAACGTGTGCAGGTCGATGTAGGTGCCGTGTGCCGCCTCGTACGTCTCCCGGTCGGCCGCGTGGATCACGATCGGCCGGTCGAGGCCGGCGTAGTCGAACATCAGCGACGAGTAGTCGGTGAGCAGCACGTCCGAGGCGAGGCAGAGCGTCTCGATGCTCGGATGCTCCGACACATCGATCAGCCGGCCGGCGCTCTGGGGGGTGAGCGGGGGCCCGTACGTGGGCCGCGTGCGTGTCAGCAGCACGAAGCGCGGGCCGAGTCGGCGCAGCACCCGCTCCAGGTCGAGCGTGCTCCGCTGGGGGCGGCGGTAGGCGCGGTGGGCCGGCGCGTACAGGACGGCGATCTTGCCCTCGGGGATGCCGAGGGTCTCGCGCAGCCGGGCCACATCGACCGAAGTCGCCCGCTGGAACACGTCGTTGCGCGGATTGCCGAACTCGAGCGTCGTGTAGTCGGACGGGAAGGCGCGCTCCCAGACGAGCGTGGAGTGGCGGTTGCCGGACAGGCAGTAGTCCCACTGGTCGGCGCCGCGCAGCAGCTCGGCGAAGTCCGTGTCGTGTGCCGCCGCCGGGTGCTCCCGGAGGTCCAGGCCCATGTGTGTGAGCGGGGTGCCGTGCTGCGTCTGGACCATGATCTGCCTGCGGCGCTTGACCAGTCGGCGGTCGAAGGGGACGTTGCCGACCAGGTACCTGGAGCGGGCGAGCGCCGTCCAGTACGCGGCGGTGTCCGGCCGGAGCTTGCGCGTCGAGGTCGGGACCGTGTGGTGGTGCTCGGGCGCCGCGATCCAGGCGGTGCGGATGCCCGGCGCGTGGGTCCGGAAGGCGTCCTCCAGCGCGCCCGGGTTGCAGCCGTACTCGCGTCCGCCGTGGCTGGAGAACACGGCGCGGTCGGCGCGTACGGGCAGCAGGCGCTGGACCCGGTAGTGCAGCCGGAGCGTGGCGGTCCGGACACCACGGAAAAGTGCCGTACCGAGCGCCGCCGTCCCTCTCCGCACCCGGTCCGCCACCCACAGTGTGCGATAGGCGTGGTGGCTGCCCAGGCGAACGAGCAGGTGCCGCAGCCACTCGCGCGACGGGGCCGGGACGCCGCCCGGCACGTGGTAGCGGCCGTAGTGGGCACGGGACTTGATCAGGAACTCGGGCCGGTCGTCGTGCGACAGCCGGCCGGGTCCTCGGGACACGGCCGAGAGATGGCCGACCATGCGGCGGAACAGGGCCGGGCGCCAGTGCGCCAGTTCGGGATGGTCGTCGAGATGGGTGAAGAGGCGGTCGTACTGGTAGAAGATGTCGAGGCGCGCGCGGCTCTCCGCGCCGGGCATGCTCCCCTGGCGTCGTTGGCGGTTGTGGACGCAGACGCGGTCGAGCGTCGCGATGGTCTCGGAGGCCATCAGAACTGGGTACGTCCAGGCGGTGTCCGGATAGTGACCGGAAGGGAAAGTGAAACCCTCCCGCTTGATGAACTCCCGGCGGTACGCCTTGTTCCATCCCACCGTGCGGATCTTGAGCAGCCCCGGCCGGTCGTCGAGCCGGAATGGCTGCTTGCCCTGTTCGGTGAGCTGCGTGGCCCGGACGTCGCGTACGGTCTCACCGGACCAGAACGTGCGCGCGTGGTCGTAGACCAGGACGTCCGGATCCTCGGTCGCCGCCAGCCGGCCGGCGATCGCCCGCAGCGCGTGCGGGGTGAGCTCGTCGTCGCCGTCCAGGAAGATCAGATAGTCGCCGGTCGCGCGCTCCATCCCGGCGTTGCGGGCCCGTCCGAGACCCATGTTCTCGTTGAGGTGCACGGGCCGTACGCGCGGGTCGCGGGCCGCGAACTCGTCGATGATCGTGCCGCACGCGTCCGGTGAACAGTCGTCGACCGCGATCAACTCGAGGTCGGTGAAGGACTGTTCGAGGACGGACGACAGACATGCGTGCAGGTATGCCTGCACCTTGTATGCGGGGACGATGACACTGAAGCGGGGCAAGGGGCATCCTTCGGGCGGCGCGGGCATACAGCCCGGAACGGCCGAAGGAGTGATGTGGTTACGCCAGTTGTGGCATACGGGGGACGCCCGGAGAGCGGCGAGGGGCGGGCCGGTACCGGCCCGCCCCTCAACTGATGCTCCTGAACTGCTACTTCACCGCCCCCGCCATCACGCCGGACACGAACTGCCGCTGGAAGGCGAAGAACACGGCCAGCGGGATCACCATGGAGATGAAGGCACCGGGCGCCAGGATCTCGATGTTGCCGCCGAACTGCCGTGTCTGCGCCTGCAGTGCGACGGTCAGCGGCTGCGACTGCGAGTCCGAGAACACCAGGGCCACCAGCATGTCGTTCCACACCCACAGGAACTGGAAGATGCCGAGCGAGGCGATGGCCGGCGCGCCGAGCGGCAGGATCACCGTGGCGAACAGCCGGGTCTCGCCCGCCCCGTCCAGTCGCGCCGCCTCCAGGAGTTCCCGGGGAATCTCCGCGAAGAAGTTCCGCAGGAGGAAGATCGCGAACGGCAGGCCGAAGCCCACGTGGAAGAGCACGACACCGATGATGTCGCCGAAGATCCCGAGCGTGCCGAACAGCTCGGACAGCGGGATCAGAGCCACCTGCACCGGTACCACCAGCAGCGCCACCACCAGCACGAACCACCAGTCGCGGCCCTTGAAGTCCATCCAGGCGAACGCGTACCCGGCCATGGCCCCGATGAGCACGACGAGCAGGGTGGCCGGGACGGTGATCCACACGGTGTTGACCAGCGCGCTGGTGACGTCGTCGTTCTCGAACAGCGACGCATAGCTCTCGGTGGTGAGCTGGGCCGGTTTGCTGAAGACCTCCCACCAGCCGCTGGCCGCGATGTCGGTCGGATCGCGGAACGACGACGCGAGCAGCCCCACCGTCGGCGTCACCCAGAGCAGCGCGACCAGGATCAGGAAGACCCGCAGCACTCCGCCTGCCGCGCCGCTGGAGATCCGGGCGGCGATCGAGCGCTCCGGCGGTCCGGCCGGAGACGGTGTCTCTTTCGCGGGCAGGGAAGGAGGTACGGAAGAAGGTACGGAGGGTGCGCTCACCGCTGACGCTCCCTTCGCAGTCGGCGGATGTTGACGAACATCACCGGCAGGACGAGCAGCAGCAGGATGATGCCGAGCGCGCTGCCCAGACCGAAGTTGCCGCCGCCGCCGAACGACGCGTTGTACATCATCAGGGCGAGCACGTTGGCGTCGTCCTGAGTGGGCTGCGGCGCGATGATGTAGACCAGGTCGAAGATCTTCATCACGTTGATCATCAACGTGACGAGGACGACGACCAGGACGGGCGCGAGGAGGGGGACGGTGACCCTTCTGAACACCTGCCATTCGTTGGCCCCGTCCACGCGCGCCGCCTCCAGCAGGTTGCGGTCCACACCCGCCAGACCCGCCGCGATCAGCACCATGGCGAAGCCCGCCCACATCCAGGCGTACGCGCCGATGATGGCCGGTGTCACGAGGGCCGGGCCGAGCCACTCGATGCCGTCGTACGGCGCCGCGAAGTTGGCGGCGGGCAGCCGGAGCTGGGCACCGTCGGCGGACTTCGGGAGCGTGAATGTGCCGTCCGCCCCGGTGGACGCGCTCGCGACCACCTTTCCGTCCCGTACGGCCTCGACCTTGATGCCCTTCAAGGCCTTCTCGCCCGCGTCGACGGCGCCCTTCTCACCGCCGCCGCCCAGCTTGAAGTCCAGCCACACGGTGCCGGAGACGCGGCCGGCCTCGGCCGTCGGCGCCTTGGCGTCCGCCGGATCGCCGGGCAGCTTGTTCGGCGCGATGCCGACCAGCGGCAGCGACGCGGGGGTGCCCGCGCTGACCGTGCCCTTCGAGGTGAAGGCGCCGCCTCCGGACGCCTTGAGGTCACTCACCTGGGAGGGGCGGGCGCCCGGATAGACGGACGAGTCGGCGAAGGTGTCGTGGACCCCCACCACCACGGCGTTGGCCACACCCTGGTCCGGGTTCTGCTCGTACACCAGACGGAAGATGATGCCCGCCGCCAGCATCGAGATCGCCATCGGCATGAAGACGATCAGCTTGAACGCCGTGCCCCACCGCACCCGTTCGGTCAGCACGGCGAAGATCAGGCCGAGCGCCGTGACCAGGGCCGGCGCGACCGCCACCCAGATCGCGGTGTTCTTGACGGCGGTGAGGGTGGCGTCGTTGGTGAAGACCTCGCCGTAGTTCTCCAGGCCGACGAAACCGGAGCCGTCCGCGTCGTACAGGCTCCGCCACGCCGAGTACCCGATCGGGTAGACCACGAGCGCACCGAGCAGCACCAGCGCGGGCAGCAGGAAAAGGCCTGCCACCCAGGGCCGGGTACCCATCACGCTCTTACGTTTTCCGGCGGGGGGCACCGGACCGGCCGGGCCCCCCGCCCTTGCCGCCTGCGACGACATGGCCTGCCGTCAGTCCTTGTAGGCGGCGGCCGCGGAGGTCTCGAGCGCCTTCTGCGCGCCCGCGACGTCCGAGGGGTTCTTCAGGAAGTCCTGCAGCCCCTTCCACTCGCCCTGGCCCTGTGTGCCGCCGAACGCCGCCGGGGCCTGGTCGGACATGTCGAAGCGGAAGTCGTCGCCCGCGGCGAGCAGCGCCTTGGCGATGTCCCGGGCCACGTCGTCCTTGTACGTCTTGAGGTCCATCTCCTTGTTGGGGGAGATGAAGCCACCCTGCGCCGCCCAGATCTCGGCCGCGTCGGTCGAGGCGAGGAAGGCCAGCAGGGCCTGCGAGCCCTTGTCGTCCTTCAGGGCCACGGCCGCGTCACCGCCGCTGACCACCGGCGATTTGTCACCGACCGCCGGGAAGGGGAAGACCTTGGCGTCCGTGCCGATCTTGGCCTTCGTGTCGGCGTTGATGTTCGCCGCGACGAAGTCGCCCTCGAAGACCATCGCGGCCGGGGTGTCGCCGGTGAACGTCTGCGTGACGGACTTCGGGAACTCCGCCTGCAGCGCGCCCTTGGTGCCGCCGGCGAGAAGTTCGTCCTTGCCCCACAGCCCGGCGAGGGTGGTCAGGGCTTCCTTGACGGAGGGGTCCGTCCACTTGATCTTGTGCGCGGCCAGCTGGTCGTACTTCTCCGGACCCGCCTGCGAGAGGTAGATGTTCTCGAACCAGTCGGTGAGGGTCCAGCCGTCCGCGCCGCCGACGGACACCGCGGGTGAACCGGCGTCGGACAGCGTCTGAGCCGTCTGGACGAAATCGTCCCAGGTCTTCGGTTCCTCGGTGATCCCCGCGGCCTCGAAGGCCGCGGTGTTGTACCAGACCAGGGACTTGTTGGCGGCCTTCGCGTACACGCCGTACTGCTTGCCCTTGTAGGCGCCCAGGTCCTTCCAGCCCGCCGAGAAGTTCTTGTCGAGCTGCGCCTGCGCCTCGCTGCTCAGCGGCTTGACCCAGCCCTTTTCGGCGAACTGGTGTAACACGCCGACCTGCGGCAGGAACGCCACGTTCGGCGGCTTGCCGCCCTGGATCTTCGTGCCCAGGAAAGTGGAGGTGTTGTTGCCGGTCGGCACGAAGCTGACCTCGGCGCCGGTGCGTTTCTCGAACTCGTCCAGCACCTTGGTGAAGTTTTCCTGCTCGGGGCCGGTCCAGACGGCCGCGACCTCCAGTTTCTGACCGTCGAGCTTGGGGAGTTGAACGGTGGGGGCCTTGCTGGTCGCGCCGCCGTCGCTTCCCTTGTTGTCTTTGCTGTCGCCATCGCCGTCGCCGCCGCATGCGGTGAGCGTGAGCGCCATCGCCCCCGCGACGACGGCGGCCGCGGCCTTCGCGGCCCTGCTTTTCCCGTGCGGCCTACGTATACGAAATGTGCTGCGCATGACTTGCCCCGTTCTTCGTCGAACGTACGAGCGCTGTCCCGTGCGCTCTTGGTGTACGCCCCACGGGTTGGCGGCGGCAAGAGCGCCTGCGCTGTCAAGGGGGTGATCGTGACCGCGTCGTGACGTGGAGTCATGCTGAAGCCGCGTCAGGATGCGCCAGGAACACGCGACTTGCGCGGAACGGGCCCTCAGAGCAGTGACGGCACCTCCGTGGCCGACACGGAGCGGGCGGCTCGCTCCAGGGCGCTGGCGAGGAGAGCGAGGTCCGTCGGCCCGTTGCCCAGTTCGCGTACGGGACGGCGGGTGGGCGGGTCGCCCATGCGGTCCCATTCCAGGGGGACGACCGTGGGACGCACGGTGGCCGTACGCGGGATACGACCCGTGACTCGGCCTCCCTGGAAGGGAGTTGCCGGGCCCTGGGCGCGGGCGGCGGCATCGGCACCGTGACCGGTGCGGGTGAGGCGTCCACGGCCGGGCGCGGGCTCCTCGGGGCCGGACGAGGGCGCTTCGAGCACGACCCGCAGCGTGGCCCGCCGGGCCAGCTCCGTATCGGCCGTACGGGCTCCGCCCGCGGTGGCGGCGACCAGATGCACCCCGAGCCGCTCACCGTCCCGCGCCACGGCCTCCAGCGCCCGTACGACGGATCCGGCGGCCGGGCGTCCCGGCGAGCCCAGCGCGGGGGAGAGCAACGCGTCCAGATCGTCGACGACCACGACGAGCCTGGGGAGCGGCGGCCCCGCGTCCGCCGTCCGCTTCCGCTCGGCGGCGGGGCGCAGGCGGAGGGTGGCGCTCGGGGGCGCGTCGAGGTCGGCGGCGCCGGGGGCAGAGGTGGCGCTGTCAGCGGCGGAACCCTTCGCGCCCTTCGCCCCCTTCGAGCCGTTCGAAGCCTTCGCCGAGCGCTGTCCCACGAGGCTGCCGGACAGCTGCTGCCGTGTGTGCCATTCGGCGAAGTCGAGGCGGCCGAGGAGCTCGGTGCGGCGCTTCAGCTCGGCGGCGAGGGACTGGGCGAACTCCCGCATAAGAACCGGGTCGTGGGCCGCGAGGTGCGTGGTGACATGGGGCAGGTCGGTGCAGACCCGCAGCCCGTCCCCGCGCGCGGCGGCGCCGCCTCCGGTGCTGTCCCGCCCGTCGACGAGCACGATCCCCAGCCGGTCGGGTCGCTCCGCGGCGGCGAGCGACGCGGCGACGGAGCGCAGCAGCTCCGTACGCCCGCTGCCCGAGGGCCCTTCGATCAGCAGATGCGGCCCCTCGCCCGCGAGGTCCACGCAGGCGGGCCCGCGCGGCCCGGCACCGAGCACGGCGACCGCGCGCCCGCCGAGCACCTGTGTGTCGTCGGCCGCGTCCGCCCAGCGGGCCATCAGCGAGGCCGGTGTGGCGCGCGCCAGGCCCAACTCGTCGAGCAGCCGCGCCGCTTGAGGCAGCGGCGCGGACACACGCGCGTGCCCCTCACCGGGCAAGCCGTCCGTGCGCAGGGGAGCCAGCGCCCGCGCGAACCGCTCGGCCCAGGCCATGGACACCGCGTCGAGGGTGGCCACGGTGCCGTGACCGACGGGGCCGGCTGGGCCGGTGGGGCCAGTGGGACCGTCCCGCGTCACGCGCGCCGTCCGTGCCACTCGCATCAGCCGCAGCGCCGTGGCCACATCCCCGCTGAGCAGAGCGACGGCCCCGCAGTCCCGGAACGCCGACGATGCCGCGCAGGCCGCCTCGTACGTCTCCGTCACCGGTGAGGCGGGCGACGCGGCGGCCGTCTCGGCGAGACACACGACGTGAATCCCGGCCCGCGGCCCCTCGACCGCCAGCCGCGACACGGCCTCCCGCACCGTGGCGGGCCCGGGATCCCCGTCCACCACGACCACGGTGAACGGGCCCGTCCACTCGGTCTCGCCCGGCTCGTCGTCCCGCGCCCAGGAAGGCCGGCGATCCCGCCCACGAGCAGCGGGGCTGCCCGCAGCGAGTTCGCCCTCGGCCGACACGCTGCCGATCGAGATTCCCAGGTGGGTGGAGGAGGAGCTGTCGTGGCCGGCGGCATACACCCGGGACCCGTGGCCGTCGGCATGGTCGAGCTCGCCCGAGTTGTGGTGGCTCGGGTGGGCGCCTTCGGCGGGCCCACCGGAACTTGGCCCGTCGTGGTCGTCCGACGGGTGCCCCGGGCGGTCGTTGTCGGCGTGGCCGCCATGGTCGGCGGGGGCGCCAGGTAGATCGTTTGTGGCGTTGCCGCCGTTGCCGTTGCCGTTGCCCTTGCCGTGGCCGTTGTCGATGTAGTCGCGCTGCTCGCCGCTGCGTTGCGCACCGGCGGTGGTCGTAGCGGACAGGTGGCCCGTGCCGTCGCCGTCTCCGTCGCCGTGAGCATGCCGGCCATTGGCGTGCCGGGTCGGGCCGGTGGGTGCTGCGGAGCGGGCCCGGTCGCGGTCGTCCGACGGGTGTCCCGGGTGGGCGTTGTCGGCGGTCCGCCGGGGGCGGTGGTTCGCGCTGTCGCTGTTTTCGTCGCCGCGGTGGTCACCTGTGTGCTGGGCCGGGCCGGTGGCCTGGTCGGTGGGCGCTGCGGAGTCGGTGCCCGCGTGGGCGGATGTCTCCGGGCCGGTACTCGTCGCGTCGGCGCCGGTGGTGTCCGGTGAGGTGGCGCCGGGGCGGGGCTCGCGCCCTGCCGTCGTGGTCCCGGGGTATGAGGCCCGCCCGGTGGTCCGACGGCCCGCATCGGTCAGGTGGTCCTCCAGCCGGCGGACCAGTTCCTCCGTGCGGGCCGCGGCCTGTTCGCGGTCGTAGGCGAGGAGGAGGCGGCAGTCCTGGCCGTGGGCGGGGCGCAGGTGCGGGAGCCAGCCGAGCCAGGACCACTCGGCGATGCGCTCCTCCACGGAGCGCGAGCGGTCCGTGCTGATCAGAACGATCTCCAGCCCGTCGGGAGAGTGCAGCGCGGCGAGCTGCGCCACCACGGCGCGGGCGAGCCCGGAGAGACGGGGCCGCGGCCCGGCCAGACCCAGCGCTCCGACCTCCCGCAATCCCGCGGTCACCGGCACCGCGGGCAGCAGTCCCGTCCCGTCGGGCGCACTGCGGTCCGCCGTACCGAGCCGCACGGTGAGCGTCTCCGGGTGCCCAGGAGCTCGCTCCCACAGCCGCGGGCCCGGTCCGAGCGCGGCCAGCAGGAGCGCGGCCGGGTCGGGCCACCGCTCCGGCTCCCGTGCGGCCGCCGCGAGGGGCTCGGTGAACGGCGCCTCGTGCTCGGCCCCCTCGCCCCTCGCGTCGTGGCTCTCGGACTCCGTCGCCCCGGACTGCTCGCCGCGGGCGCCCGCGAGCCGCCGGGCCCAGGCCGAGAGCCCGCCGCGCCTGCGCGGCAGTCGCGGCGCTGTCGTGCCCCTGGTCGGGGTGTCCTTCCTGGTGCCCCCGTCCATCCGGTCCGTAGCGCCCGTCCCGGTGCTCTCGATCTCGGGCGCCCCGCCCTGGCCGGGTACCACGGGCGGTTCCACGGAGCCGTGCCCATGTGTCCCGGGCGTGCTGTCTTCCGCGGCTCCCCACCCCGCCGTGCCGTAGCCGTGGTGAGTGGTGCCGGGCGGTGAAGAGGCGGACGAGGCAGGAGAAGCGGGAGAAGCGGGAGAAGCGGGAGAAGCGGGAGAAGCGGGAGAAGCGGGAGAGGCGGGAGTGCCAGGGGTGCGGGACGCCTCCCCGGGTGCCCTTAAGGAGGCCGGGCCGCCCCCACCGCTCCCCTCGCGGGCATGCGGCAGCACCCGTACATGCCCCTCCCCGTCCGCCGCCGTCTCCCGTATGGCCGTCGCGTCCCCCGCGCGCGTGAGTCGCAGCGTCGACTCGCCGACGCGCAGCAGCGCCCCCGGAGCCAAGCGCACCGGGTGCTCGCGCACCCGCGCGCCGTCCAGCGTCGTGCCGTTCGTGGAGCCGAGGTCCGCGACGGACACCCGGCCGTCCGCGGCGACGGTCACGGCGCAGTGGAGGCGAGAGACGTCCGGGTCGTCCAGGGGAACGTCGGCGTCGGCGGAGCGGCCGATGTCGATACGGCCGCCGTGCAGCAGGTGGACGCCGCCCGCGTCGGGCCCGGTGACGACATGGAGCCGGGCCGCGGCCGCGTCGACCTCGGGGCCGGGCTCCGCCGGGGAGCCGACGGACAGCACGGCGCCGTCGATCAGCGGCGGCTCACCGAGCGTGCAGCGCTGCGCGTCGAGCCGCTCCGCTCCCGCGTACAGCACACCGGGCCCCTCGCCCCCGATCGCCGAGACGAGTCCGGAGGCCACCGCGGCGAGCGCGGTCCCGGCGGGCGCCGTCACCAGCACGTCGCAGGACGCGGCGCGCCCCTCGGGGCGCGTCCCCAGCGGGTCTACGACGGTCAGCCGGATCTGCATCGCCGTCAGCGGTCCCTTCTGCGCGGGCGCCCGCGACGAGGCTGCGCTGCGATCCCCACCGCAGACCCCCCACCTCAGTCGGGCACGTCGGCCAGTACTGGAGGCATCCTCGCACCTGCCACTGACAACCCGCCCCTCACCCACCGGCAAGTGATCTTGATTGGTCGGCTCTGCCCGCAAAAGTGCCTGACCGGTGCCCGGTTGAGATCGGTCACGTCGAGGTCCGGCAACCAACCGACCGGGGGTGAGCGTCTTTGCCTGAAACGGACGTGAACGTCCCACGTAATCCACAGGACGGCGAAAGCCCGGTGCCAGGTTCGGCGGCACTACAGTGGGTCGGAACACCCGTAGCAACGGTGGAGACCAGCCAAGCAAGCAGCAGGGAGCGCATGACGTGCGGCCGGTAGGGAGCAAGTACCTCCTTGAGGAGCCGCTGGGGCGCGGCGCCACAGGCACCGTCTGGCGGGCCCGCCAGAGGGAGACCGCGGGGGCCGAAGCGGCTGTGCCCGGCCAGCCCGGCGAGACCGTGGCGATCAAGGTCCTCAAGGAAGAGCTCGCCAACGACGCGGACGTCGTGATGCGGTTCCTGCGCGAGCGGTCCGTCCTGCTCCGCCTCACGCACCCGAACATCGTCCGGGTGCGCGACCTCGTCGTCGAAGGCGACCTTCTAGCGCTCGTCATGGACCTGGTCGAAGGCCCTGACCTGCACCGGTACCTGCGGGAGAATGGGCCCTTCTCGCCCGTCGCCGCCGCCCTCCTCACCGCCCAGGTCGCCGACGCGCTCGCCGCCAGCCACACCGACGGCGTCGTGCACCGCGACCTGAAGCCCGCGAACGTCCTGCTCAAGCAGGACGGCGGCCAGATGCACCCGATGCTGACGGACTTCGGTATCGCCCGGCTCGCCGACTCTCCCGGCCTGACCCGCACCCACGAGTTCGTCGGCACGCCCGCGTACATCGCACCCGAGTCCGCCGAGGGCCGCCCGCAGACCTCCGCCGTCGACGTCTACGGCGCCGGAATCATGATGTACGAGCTGGTCACCGGCCGTCCGCCCTTCGGCGGCGGCTCTGCCCTGGAGGTGCTCCACCAGCACCTCAGCGCCGAACCGCGCCGTCCCTCCACGATCCCCGACCCCCTGTGGACGGTCATCGAGCGCTGCCTGCGCAAGAACCCGGACGAACGGCCCAGCGCCGAGAACCTCGCGCGCGGCCTCCGTACGGTCGCCGAGGGCGTCGGCGTGCACGCGAGCGCCGCGCAGATCGCCGCCGCCGAGGGCGTGGGCGCGCTGCTCGTACCGGACCCGGCGCCCGCCGCCGTCCCCGGCGATGCCGGTGCCGCCGACCCCACGCAGGTGCTGCCGCACGGCGCCGGTTCGTACGACCCGAACGGCGCGACCAGTGTCCTGCCGCACACCGGTGACGCCGAACCCACCTCCGTACTGCCTCGCCGTGGTGCCTCCGATCCCACCTCGGTGATGCCGCAGCAGCCGCCGCAGCAGCCGCCGCCCGGGGGGCCGGAGGACCCGCACCCCTGGCAGAACCAGCTGCGCGCGGCCCGCGACCGCAATGAGCAGACGCAGGTCCAGTCGTATCTCGACCCGAACGAGGATCCGCTGCGGCGGCGTCCGCAGCGGCAGGTCGCGCGGCCGCAGCAGCCGCAGCAGCAGCCGCGACAGCGGGCTCCGCAGCGGCCCCAGCCTCAGCAGTACGCGCCTCAGCCGCAGCAGCCCCAGCAGCCGCAGCGGTACGCTCCGCCGCCGCAGCCCCAGCAGCCCTCCTCGCGTCCGCCTCGCGAGCCCAGGCCGCCGCGCGAGCCGCGGCAGCGCAGCGCCAACCCGATGAAGATCCCCGGGCTGGGGTGCCTCAAGGGATGCCTGTTCACGATCGTCATACTGTTCGTGGCCGGGTGGCTGATCTGGGAGTTCAGCCCACTTCAGGAGTGGATCGGAACGACCAAGGGGTACTGGGACCAGCTGTCGGACTGGTTCAGCACGGTGTCCGGGTGGATCGGGAAGCTGGGTGAGGGCTCGGGTTCCGGGTCCAGGCTCGGCCTGTAGTCCGTTTACTCTTCCTTGCCGCCGCTTGCTCCCGCTTACACCCGCTTGCTCCCGGCTTGTCCCGGCTTGCTCTCCCTTGTTCCTTCTCGCTCGATCTCGCTCCGTCAAATCCCCAGAACCGCAGTGCGGTTCTGGGGATTTGTCGACACCTGGCGGGTGATTTCTGTCTCCGGAGTGAAGCTTGGGTCTGCGGGCGCGTAGCTTTAGCGACAACACGCGTCCGTAGGAGCAGTCTTGGCACGGAAGATCGGCAGCCGGTACACCGCGCACCAGATTCTGGGGCGGGGCAGCGCCGGCACGGTGTGGCTGGGCGAGGGGCCGGAAGGGCCCGTCGCCATCAAGCTGTTGCGTGAGGACCTCGCGTCCGACCAGGAGCTCGTCGGGCGTTTCGTGCAGGAGCGTACGGCGTTGCTGGGTCTCGACCATCCGCACGTCGTCGGCGTGCGCGACCTCGTCGTCGACGGCAACGACCTCGCGCTGGTCATGGACCTCGTACGCGGTACCGATCTGCGGACGCGGCTCGACCGTGAGCGGCGGATGGCCCCCGAGGCCGCGGTCGCGATCGTCGCCGATGTCGCGGACGGACTCGCGGCCGCGCACGCGGCGGGTGTCGTCCACAGGGATGTGAAGCCCGAGAACGTGCTGCTGGACATGCAGGGTCCGCTCGGGCCCGGCGGGGCGCATCCGGCGCTGCTGACGGACTTCGGAGTGGCGAAGCTCATCGACTCGCCGCGGCGGACTCGGGCGACGAAGATCATCGGTACGCCGGACTACTTGGCGCCCGAGATCATCGAAGGGCTGCCTCCTCGGGCCGCCGTCGACATCTACGCGCTCGCGACCGTGCTGTACGAGCTGCTGGCGGGCTTCACGCCGTTCGGTGGCGGTCATCCGGGGGCGGTGCTGCGTCGGCATGTCACGGAGACGGTGGTTCCGCTTCCTGGCATCCCCGAGGAGCTGTGGCAGCTGATCGTGCAGTGTCTGGCCAAGGCGCCGGCGTCGCGGTTGCGGGCGTCCGAGCTGGGGGCGCGCTTGCGGGAGCAGCTGCCGGTGCTGGCGGGGATGCCGCCGCTGGATGTGGACGAGCCGGAGTCGGAGTCGGAGGCGGCGTACGAGGCGGCGTCGCCGCCGGAGTCGGAGGCTGCGGGGGTTTCGGGCGCTCCGGGTGAGAGCGAGCGTGAGCGTGGGCGGGTGAGGCGGGGGGCCGTGCCGCTGGTGCGGGGGGCTGCGCCCGACTCGAACCGGGACACGCACACGAGCATGCGCGTCCCGGCACCGGACGAGCTGGCCGGCGGCGCTCGCGGCACGGCCCGCGCGCCGCGTGCCTCCGGCGCACCGCGGCCGGGCTCGGCCCGGCACCGTGCCAT
>NZ_VBZC01000083.1:0-35385 GCF_005786655.1 Streptomyces montanus | reverse complement strand
GGCCCCGACGGCCTCCGTGGCGAGCACGGCGGCGGCCGCGTCCCCCACGGCGGCCAGCGCGCCCGCCGCGTCGGCGGGCTCGGCACCCCCCGCGCGGTCTGCGGCGCCAGGTGTCTCCTCGCCCAGCAACTCGGCTACCACGTCCCTTAGTTGGACGCGCGCCTGCGGTCGCGTCTCGTCGAGGGACGCCTGCCGTACACGGACGAGGCCGTCCGCCCCTTCCCGCACCAGGAACAGCAGGGTGCGCGCACGAGCGAACCCGCCGGTGTGCGCGGCCACCAGGAGGAGCCCCGCGCTGTCCCCGTCCAGCACTTGCTCGGCTTGCCCGTACAGGCGCCACACCCCGTCCACCTGCCTGGCCTGCACACCGCCCGCCCGGCCGCCGCCCGCCCAGACCCCGTCGCCGTTGCTGCCGGTCAGCCCGAGGGCGGAGGCGAGCCCGGCGCCGGAGACGGCGAGGGCGGCGGTCAGCTCACCGGAGGCGAGGCGCGGCAGCAGCGAGGCGCGCTGGGCTTCGCTGCCGAGGGCGAGGAGCAGGGGGCCGCTCAGCACGGCGGTGGCCAGGAAGGGAGAGGGGGCGAGGTCGCGCCCCAACTCCTCACTCACCAGCGCGAGTTCGGTCGCCGAGCAGCCGACTCCCCCGTACGCCTCGGGGAGCGCGAGGCCGGGCTGCTTTCGGAGGGTGCGGCGGATTTCGTCCTGATCGGTGGTGAAGCGGGCATCCATGGGCACACACTCCTTCGGATCTGACGGCGCGTCATGTTAGAGCGGCGACCTTCAGATGCACAGAGGCGCGACGGCCTGCCGGAGCGAAGCTCATCTGATGTACCGTCAGATTCATGACTCAGCGGAAGGTGGCGGTCGTCGGCGTCTCGCTCTCCGACTGCGGCCGCGTGAACGAGGCGACCCCTTACGCTCTGCACGCCCAGGCGGCCCGCCGAGCGCTGGCCGACTCGGGGCTGGGCCGCGAGGTCGTCGACGGCTTCGCCTCGGCGGGCCTCGGCACGCTCGCGCCCATCGAGGTGGCGGAGTATCTGGGCCTTCGACCGAGGTGGGTCGACTCGACGTCGGTGGGCGGCTCGACCTGGGAGGTCATGGCCTCCCACGCGGCGGACGCGATCGCCGCCGGGCACGCGAACGCGGTCCTGCTGGTGTACGGGTCCACGGCCCGCGCGGACATCAAGGCGGGCCGGCGCACCGGTGACCTGTCCTTCGGTGCGCGGGGGCCGCTGCAGTTCGAGGTTCCGTACGGGCACACGTTGATCGCGAAGTATGCGATGGCCGCGCGGCGCCATATGCACGAATACGGCACGACCGTCGAGCAGTTGGCCTCGATCGCCGTACAGGCGCGGGCGAACGCCGCGTCGAACGACGAGGCGATGTTCCGGGACCCGATCACCGTCGACGAGGTGCTGTCCGGGCCGATGATCGCGGATCCCTTCACCAGGCTGCACTGCTGCATCCGTTCGGACGGCGGGGCGGCGGTGCTGCTGGCGGCCGAGGAGTACGTACGGGACTGCCGCACGCGGCCGGTGTGGGTGCTCGGCACCGGGGAGCACGTCTCGCACACCACCATGTCCGAGTGGCCGGACTTCACGGTGTCACCGGCGGCGGTGAGCGGGCCGATCGCCTTCGAGCGGGCGGGCGTCCGGGCGGACGAGGTGGACGTGGCGGAGATCTACGACGCCTTCACGTACATGACGCTCGTGACCCTGGAGGACCTGGGCTTCTGCGCGAAGGGCGAGGGCGGCGCGTTCGTGGAGAAGGGCCGGCTGCTGGTCGGCGGCGACCTGCCGGTGAACACGGACGGGGGCGGCCTGTCGGCCCAGCACCCGGGGATGCGGGGGCTGTTCCTGCTGGTGGAGGCGGCGCGCCAACTGCGGGGCGAGGCGGGCGCGCGACAGGTCCGCCGGAGGGACGGCCGGCTACCCAGCCTGGCGGTCGCCTCCGGCACGGGGGGCTGGTTCTGCTCTTCGGGGACGGTGGTGCTGGGACGGGGATGAGGACCGGGGGGCTCCGGGTGGTGGCGGACTTCAGAGACTCCGCGTACACGGTCGCCCGAGCGGCCACGGCCGAACCGTGACGGAGGCCTGCGCCCCGGCCGGCCGTCACCTCCGGTACGGGGGGGGCTGGTTCTGCTCTTCGGGGACGGTGGTGCTGGGACGGGGGTGAGGACCGGGGGGCTCCGGGTGGTGGCGGACTTCAGAGACTCCGCGTACACGGTCGCCCGAGCGGCCACGGCCGAACCGTGACGGAGGCCTGCGCCCCGGCCGGCCGTCACCTCCGGTACGGCGGCCGGTTCTGCCCGTCCGGGACGGTCGTGCTCGGCCGGGGCTGAGGCCACTACGGCAGCACGACGCTACGACAGCCTGTCGGCGACCACGGTCGCCGCTTCCGCGATCAGCTTGTTGTCGTAGGTGTCCTCCGCCTTGTCGCGGTTCGACATGATCGCCATGACGATGGGGGCGGCACCGGGGCGCCAGACCACAGCGATGTCGTTGCGGCCGCCGTAGCCGCTGCCGGCACCCGTCTTGTCGCCGACCACCCAGCCCTCGGGCACCCCGGCCCGGATGAGCTCGTCCCCGGTCTTGTTGGTCTTCAGCCACTTCGTGAGCTCGGCTCGTTCGGGCTTGCGGAGGATCTCTCCGAGGACGTACGCGCGCAGATCCTTGGCCAGCGCCCGAGGAGTGGTCGAGTCCCGCTTCTCGCCCGGGCCCCAGTCGCTCAGTCCGGGCTCGACGCGCTCCATCATGGTGACGTCGTCACCCAGCTTCCTGAGCTGGGCTTCGAGACCCTTCGGGCCGCCGAGCGCGTCGAACAGCAGGTTGGCCGCGGTGTTGTCGCTGTAGCGGACGGCGGCGTCACACAGCTCGCGCAGGGTCATCCCGGTCTCGACGTGCTTCTCGGTGACGGGCGAGTTGTGGACCAGGTCGTCCTTGGAGTACTTGATCACCTCGTTCATCCCGGTCAGCCTGTACTTCCGCAGCACGGCGCCGGCGGCGAGCGCCTTGAACGTGGAGTGGTAGCCGAACCGCTCGCCGTCCCGGTAGGCCACCTCGCGCCCGGTGCCGGTGTCGATCGCGTAGACGCCGAGCCGGGCGTCGAACTTGCGCTCCAGTTCCTTCAGCTCGCCGGTGACCGGCTTCGCCGCCGCGATCGGGGCCATCGTCACGGCGGACCGGGACGACGACGAGGACGACGAGGACGACGAAGCCGACGAGGCCGGGGAACCGTCCTGGCCGCAGGCGACGAGCGGGACAACAAGGGCGAGCGCGGCTAACGCACCGCGAAGCGCGCGGCGGGCATGGGTGTGTCGCGTGGTCTGCATGGTCCAGCCTCCTGGATGGTCATGAGCTCGGAGATCCGGGGATCAACCTCACCGCCGAGCGGCCATGCGGTCCAATACGCGAATGCTCCGTTCCATGCTGATTCCGCATAGGAGTTGGGCGCTGGATCTGGCATAGGGTTCCCGCTGTGGATCTGGTGGCAGCGTGTCGGGCGTTCGTCAGCGTCAGCGAGCACGGCAGTTTCACCGTCGGGGCGGCCGCCGCCCGGATGTCCCAGTCCGTGGCCAGCCGTCGCGTCGCCGCGCTGGAGGACCGCTTCGGTGAGCCGTTGTTCGAGCGCACGTCGCGGCGTGCCGTCCTCACCCCGTTCGGCCGGGACATGCTGCCGACGGCCAGACAGCTCGTTCAGGCGGCCGACGTGCTGCTGCACGAGGCGGAGTCCGCCAAGCGCAAGCCGTGGCGGCTCGCGGTGCCCGGCATCTGCTCCACGGCCGGTCTCGCCCGCCTCGTCGCCGAGGCACGCGGGCACGGCGTCACCCTCGATCTCCGCGTCGCGGGACCGGCGCAGCGCACGGAGCTCCTCCACGCGCAGCAGGTGCGGGCCGCCCTGCTCGCGGTGCCGACGGACGACGCGAGATGGTCCGTACCGCTCGGGCTGGCCGACGCCCGGGATCCCGGCGTGAAGCGCGTCTACCTCGAAACACTGCGGGTCGGACGCGCCTCCTCCGGCCCCGCCCGCCGCGTCTGGATCCAGCCGGAGGACGACGTGCCGCACATCCGCGACCCGCTGACGCGCCTGCGCGACGCGGTCGGCCTGCGGCCCGCACAGCTCGTCGCCGCGCCGGACCTGACGACCGCCGCGGCGGAAGTCCTGTGCTCACGCGATTTGTTGCTGTGCTCCCCCGCCCAGGCCGAGGAACTCGCCCTGGCCTGGCGGCCCATCGGCGAGATCGCGATCGGCCGGGGCTTCGCCCTCGCCGCCGCCGGAGACGGCAACCCACAGCTCATCGAAGCGCGCCTGGGCGACGCCGTCGCCCGCTGTCTCGGCGCGGAAACCTCAGGAGGGGCAGGTACTTGAGCACCGAGGCGTTACTGCATGACCTGCGCGGGCAGCTGCGCGACGGCGGCCTGCACGGCTGCCTGCTCGTGCGGGATCTGCACACGGGAGAGGAGCTGGGCATCGAGCCGGACACCCAGCTGCCGTCCTCGTCCCTGGTCAAGGTCCCGCTCGCGCTGGCGACGTTCGAACGCATCCGACGGGGCGAACTCGACGGAGCGACGGCACTCGACGTGCCCCCCGGGCGGATCACCACGGTCGGACCGATCGGGCTGAGCCGGTTCCGCCACCCCGCCCGGATCGCCGTCGACGACCTGCTCTATCTGAGCACCTGCCTGAGTGACAGCCAGGCCGCCGACGCTCTGTTCGGCCTCACCCCGCCCGCCCGGGTCGCCGAGATCCTCCACGAGCTCGGCCTGCGCGACATCACCGTCCGGCACACCATGGACGAGCTGACCGACACCCCCGTCGAACGCTTCGACGCCGCCGACGTCCATCTCGCCCACGCCCTGGCCATCGAATCCGGCACCAGCGGCCGCGGCCACCGGGTGCCCCAACTCGACACCACCCGCGCCAACACCGGCAGCGCACGCGCCTGGGTCGAACTGCTCCAGGCTCTGTGGACACCGTCGAAGATCCACCCCGAAGTGGCCGAGCGCGTACGCGACCTCATGGCCCACAACGTGCTCCGGCACCGGCTCGCCCCGGACTTCAGCTCCGACGCCAGCACCTGGTCCTCCAAGACCGGCTCGCTCCTGAACCTCCGCCACGAGGTCGGCGTCGTCGAGCACGCCGACGGTCAGGCCTTCGCCGTCGCCGCCCTCACGGAGTCACTCGTCCCGGCCGGCAGCCAGCCCGGTGCGGAGGCCCTCATGGCACAGGTCGCGCGCAGACTGCGGGATCACCTGCGGCAGCTGTGGTAGTCCGGAATACCCAACCGTCCAGGACGCTTGACGCAAAGGCCGAGACGTCAACCCCCTCTGGAGGAGACCGACATGGCCCTGAACCGCGAAGAGCGTGAGCAGTTCCTGGCCGAGCCGCACATCGCGGCGCTCGCGGTGGACGCGGGTCCGGGACGGGCGCCGCTCACCGTGCCGATCTGGTACGAGTACACGCCCGGCGGCGACATCTGGATCATGACCGGGCTCGACTCCCGCAAGAACAAGCTCATTCAGGCCGCGGGCCGGTTCTCCCTGATGATCGACCGGCTCGAACCCACCATCCGGTACGTGTCGGTCGAGGGCCCGGTGATCGACACCGTCCCCGCGACCGTCGAGAAGCTCCGCGAGATCTCCGCCCGCTACCTCCCTGCCGAGAAGGTGGACGAGTACGTGGACTTCGCCTGGAAGAACCACGGCGAGCAGGTCATCGTCCACATGCGCCCGGAGAGGTGGGTCTCGTCCGACCTGGGTACCGTGTGAGGTCCCGAGCCGGTGACAATCGAGGCATGGGAACGGATCTTCACGAGCTGCTGAGGTCGCTGCGGGTGTGGGACCCGGAGGTCACCGAGCTGCCCTCCTTCGACCCGGCCGCCGCGCCCGCCGAACCGCTGCCCCTGTTCACCACGTGGTTCGCGGAGGCCGTGGCGGCGGGTCAGACGGAGCCGCACACCTTGTCGCTCGCCACGGCGGATGAGGAGGGCCTCCCCGACGTCCGCACGGTCATGCTGCACGGCGCGGACGAGCGCGGCTGGCACTTCGCCTCGCACACGGGCAGCCGGAAGGGCCGGCACCTGGCCGCCCGGCCGTACGCGGCGCTCGGCTTCTACTGGCCGGCGCTCGGCCGCCAGGTTCGGGTGCGCGGCCGGGTGACGGTCGCCCCGGCCGACGTCGCGGACGCCGATCTGCACGCCCGTTCCACGGGGGCGCTGGCCGCCGCGCTCGTGGGCCACCAGAGCGAAGTGCTGCCCTCGTACGAGGAGTTGGAGCGCGCCTCGGAGGCCGCGTGGGAGCGGGCGCAGCGCGAGCCGGACGCGTCGGTGCCGTCGTGGACGGTGTACGTGCTCGCGCCGGACGAGGTGGAGTTCTTCCAGGGGGACGCGCGGCGGCGGCACGTACGGCTGGACTACCGGCGTACGGACGACACTTGGGTCAAGGAGTTGCTCTGGCCCTGAGTCTGCCCCTGAACGAGGGCCGCTGCGAGGGCCGCTACGTGGCCGTGAACAGGTACGTGGCGAAGTCCCGCACCGGGCGGTAGCCGATGCGCTGGTAGAGCCCGTTGCTGGTCGGATTGGCCAGGTCGGCGAAGAGCAGCACCTCGTCGGCGCCCGTGGCCCGCGCCGCCCTGCTGGACTCGGCGGTGGCCGCGCCCGCGTACCCTCGCCCCCGCAGCGGCCCCGGCGTGTAGACGGGTGCGACGCGCACCTGCCCGGCGACCTCGGGCGTGGCTCCCGCCATGGCGACGGGCGCGCCGTCCGGCAGCTCCCACAGCGTGATCCCGCCGTAGGCGATCCGTGCCTCGGCCCACCTGTCCGGGTCCTCCCGCGCCTGTTCCCCGATCGCCGCCCGGAACTCCCCGTACCACCGCGCGATCAGCTCATGGTCCTCCCCGGTGGCGACCCGCGCCCTTCCGGGCGGGGCGGGCTCGGGCACCGTGAGCGTCCCGAGCCGGTACAGCCGGTGCCGCGTCTCGAGCCGGGCGGCTGCTCCCGTACGGCGCTCCCATGCCGCCGCGAACTCCGCGGCCGTCTCCGCCGGGCCGCCGACTCCCGGCAGCGTCCCGCCCGTCTCCGCGAGCCGCCCGGCGAGCGCGTCGGCGGCCTCGGGGGTGATGGCGGTGAGGTGCAGGCAGTGCGGCGGCGTCCGCAGGGCCGTCGCGCCCACGGCACCCTCCGAGTCCGTGAGCCACGCGAAGTACGGAGCCTCTTCCCCGTACGCCCGCCTTCCGCGCGTACGCAGCGCGTCGGTGACCGTCAACGGGACGGTGTGCAGGGCGGGTTCGGACCGCAGGAAACGTCCGGCGCGGTCGAGGAAGACCCCCAGGTCATGGGTGAACCGCCAGTCGTACGAAGGCGAAGGCGAACGCGTGGGAGGCATGCGAACCATAATCCCGCGCGGCTACGCGCCGCGGCCAGCAGTTATCCGCCTCCCGACCCCCAGCTACCCCCCAGTTGCCCCCAGCTGCCCCCGGGCTACCCCACCCCGGGCTCAGGATCCGTAGCGATCCGCGCATGCAGGTGTACGTCCCGGAACGCGTCGTGCCGTCCCGCCTCGAACATCGCCCCCCGCAGCGTGCCCTCGTACAGGAACCCGCAGCGCTCGGCTATGCGGCAGGACGCTTCGTGGCCCTGTGCGTGCCCCAACTCCAGGCGGTGGAGGCCGAGTTCGGACAGGGCCCAGCTCGCGACGAGCGCCAGGGCGCGGGTGGCGACCTGATGACCGCGGGCCTCGGGCAGGACCCAGTAGCCGACGCGGGCGCAGCGCGTGACGGCGCTGATCTCGTTGACGCCGATGTGGCCGAGCGTCACGCCGGTGGACTCGTCGGTGACGCGGAAGGAGGCGCCGCTGCCGTCCGCCGCGCTCTCGGCCCGCGAGCGGAGCGAGTCCCGGGCAGCGTCGATGTCCGTGATCAGCTTGATCGGGGTGTTCCAGCGCTGGAACTCCGGGTCGGTCAGACCGCGCAGCCACGTCTCGGTGTCGGCGTCGGACTCCGCGTCCCAGGAGCGCAGCCGCAGACCGTGGCCGTGCAGCTCGGGTAAGGGTGTGGTGAGGAACTGCTCGTGGACATGGGCCATCGCCCCATTGAAACCTGTACGCGTTCCTGCCTCACCTCTGGGGCCGGAACACGGGAACCATGACCTCCCCCGCCTCCCGGAACGCCACCTCCAGCTCCATCCCGGCCCGCAGCGCCCCCGCCTCGCACTCCACCACCTCGGTCATCATCCGCGGCCCCTCCGCGAGATCGACCACGGCGGCGACGTACGGCGTGCGTTCACCGAAGGGCGGAAGGTCGTTGCGGTGCACGACGGACCAGGTGTAGAGCGTGGCGCGCCCGCTCGCCGGCTCCCACGACACGTCTTCACCCCAGCAGTACGGGCAGAACTCGCGGGGGTAGTGGTGGGCCCGCCCGCACCCTCCGCACCGGCGCACGAGCAACTCGCCCCGGGCGGCCGCCTCCCAGTAGGTACGGGTGAAGGCATCGATCTCCGGCACATCGAACCGCGCGCCCATCACAGCCCCTCCCCTGACACCTTGAACCTGACGGTACGTCAGTTCAGCGCAAGGGGAGGCGGTCCGCAAGAGGCCTGCCTCGCCGCCCTTCCCTCGCCGCCCCTCCCTCGCCGCCCCCTCGCGACCCCTTTCTCCGCCCCCCTCGCCACCCCTCCGCGCAGTGGCGGATCGCCACACGACCTCCCCACATATCCCCTACAGCCGTGATCGATTCGCAACCGATTTCGGGCTTGACCGAGACCCACCAATCGGCCATCTGAATACGCTCGGCACATGGCCGACGCTCGCGAAACGACACCTTCTCGGACCCACCCCACGGTGCCGGCCCACGAGGACCGCCCCGTGTACGTCATCGGCGGCGGCCCCGGCGGGCTCTCCGCGGCGTACGCCCTGCGCGCCCAGGGCGTACGAGCCGTCGTACTGGAGAAGTCCGAGCACGTCGGGGCGTCCTGGCGGCGGCACTACGACCGGCTGCGTCTGCACACGACCAGACGGTTGTCCGCGCTTCCGGGCCTCGCGATGCCGCGCTCCTTCGGGCGTTGGGTCGCGCGGGACAACGTGGTGCGGTATCTGGAGAAGTACACGGAGCACCACGGCCTGGAGGTCGTGACGGGAGTCGAGGTCTCCCGCGTGGAGCCCGCCACGGACGGGACCGGCTGGACGCTGCACGCCACCGGCGGCCGCGAACTGACCGGCAGCGCGGTCGTGATCGCCACCGGCTACAACCACACGCCGCACATGCCCGACTGGCCCGGCCGCGACGCGTACACCGGCGAACTCCTGCACGCCCGCGAGTACCGCGACTCCGCCCCCTTCACCGGCCGTGACGTCCTCGTAGTCGGCGCCGGCAACACGGGCGCCGAGCTCGCCGTCGACCTCGTCGAGGGCGGGGCCTCGCGGGTCCGGCTCGCGGTGCGCACCACGCCCCACATCGTGCGCCGGTCCACGGCCGGCTGGGCGGCCCAGTTCACCGCGATCCTCATACGGCGGCTGCCGGTCGGCCTGGTGGACCGGCTGGCCAGGACGCTGGCGAAGGTCAGCGTGCCGGACCTGTCGGCCCAGGGACTGCCCCGGCCCGACACCGGCCTCTACTCGCGCGCCAACGAGGGCGCGATCCCGGTGCAGGACGTCGGCCTCATCGACGCCGTGCGCAAGGGCCGGGTCGAGATCGTCGCCGCGGTCGACGGATTCGAGGACGGCAAGGTCGTCCTCGCGAACGGCGACCGGATCGGCCCGGACGTCGTGATCGCCGCGACCGGCTACCGGCGCGCCCTGGAGGACGTCGTCGGCCACCTCGGCGTACTGGACGAGCGCGGCCTCCCGGTCGTCCACGGCGCCGGCACCCCGAAGAACGCCCCCGGCCTGTACTTCACCGGCTTCACCACCCCCATCAGCGGCACACTCCGCGAACTCGCCCTCGACGCCCAGAAGATCGCCCGAACGATCGCCCGCAACACGACACGCAAGCCGTCCCGCATCGCGGACTGAAACCGGTTCGACGCGAGCGGTGGCGACGAGACCGCTGGTCCCGAACTCCGGGGAGGGCTACGGGAAGTACGCCGTTGTGTCCTGGATCACATACGCCGGATTGAGTGGAGCACCCGGGCAGCGGCCGTACCGCTCTGCGACAGCGGAGGCGCTGATGCAAGGATGAGGCCGCCATGACTGCTGGACGGTGTTCTCGCGCGCTGAGGGCCGCGTTATTCGCGGCCGTCTGCGTGCTGTTCGCTGTCCAGGGACACGCGATGACGTCCTCTGTCGCGGTTCCCGGGTGGGCGCCGGCCGTCGGAGCCGTGGCGGCGGGCGGGATGGCGTGGGGCCTGGCCAACCGCGAACGCGGACTCCTCGTGGTCGGCTCACTGACGGTCGCCACACAGGTGTTCCTCCACGCGCTGTTCTCGCTCGCGCAGGCGGTCGTACGGCCGGAACCGGCCGGCGGCGCCTCCCTCGCCGAGCGGTGGGCGCGCCACCTGCTGTGCTCCCCGCGGGGGACCGGTTCGCACTCCGACGGTCCTGCGAGGTCCATGCACTCCATGAGCCACGACATGGCGGGCATGCCCTCCATGGGCCCTTCGGGTTCGGGCTCTGTGGGGTCGGGCTCTGCGGGGTCGATGATCTCGACGAGCGGCACGGACGGCATGTCCTCGATGGCCCACGCGGGTCATGTCATGGACGGCATGTCCTCGACCGGCATGCTGTCGGCCCACCTGGCCGCCGCCCTGGTGTGCGGCCTGTGGCTCGCTCACGGCGAGCGCGCCGCCTTCCGCATCCTGCGGGTTCTCGCCGGATGGCTCGTCGCCCCTCTGCGCCTGCTGCTCCGGCCGCCTCTGCCGCCGCACCGCCCACGCGTCCGCGCCCGCCGACGCCGCTCCGACCGTGCGCTGCGGCAGCTTCTCCTCGTCCACGCCATCACTTCTCGGGGTCCGCCCGCCGGGACCGCTGTCCTCTGACGACAGCCTGTTCCCCGAGGCCGTTCACGGCGCCGTCGTCGCGCACCGCGACCCACAACACTCCGCGCCTCGCCTCGGGCATCGGCCGCGCACACCTGTGCGGCCGTACGTCAACAGTCACCGGAACCGCCGCGCCCCTGTGCCGGTCCAGGTTCCCGGATCCCGAGAAGGACACCAGGTGTTCACCCCCACCCTGCACGGCTCGCGTGACGAGTCGATAACCGCCTGGGCGCTCGCCGCCCGCGGCGGCGACCCTGACGCCGTCGAGAAGTTCGTCCGTGCCCTGCACCGAGACGTCAGCCGCTACGTGACCTACCTCGGCGCCGATCCGCAGGCCGCCGACGACCTGACCCAGGACACCTTCCTGCGGGCCCTCGGCAGCCTGCACCGTTTCGAAGGCCGTTCCTCGGCGCGCAGCTGGCTGCTGTCCATCGCACGCCGCGCGGTGATCGACAGCATCCGGTACGCCGCCGCCCGGCCCCGCCTGGCGGACACCGACGACTGGCAGTCGGCGGCCGAACGCGCCCAGCCGCGGGGCCTGCAGGGCTTCGAGGACGGCATCGCCCTCGCGGAGCTGCTGGCCGCGCTGCCCGACGAACGCCGCGAGGCGTTCGTGCTGACCCAGATACTGGGACTGCCCTATGCGGAAGCGGCGCGCTTCACCGACTGCCCCGTGGGCACGGTGCGCTCGCGAGTGGCCCGCGCCCGCAGCTCACTGATCGAGTCGCTGCACGAGGCCGATGGTGCCCAGCCGGTAGCCGCGGCAGCCGCTTGACAAGCCGTAGGTTGCTGCCGCGGCCCGGCTCGGAGTCCGGGCCGCGGCAGCAATCGGGGCCCATCCCAACCGCCCCGCCCAGCCTGTGACCTGGATCACCTGACCGCCCTGGAACTCCTCCTGCGGACGATCCGACCTCTTGAGCGAACAGCAGAAGCTCCATCACGAAGCACACCACCACGAGGGAGTCCCGAAGTGTCCCGCACCAATCCGGCGTATGCGGCACGCCGCCTCGGCGCCCTCACGGCAGTCGTGCTCGCCGCCGCCGTCGCGACCGCCGGGCCGGCCTCCGCCCATGCGGAAGTCGAGGCCGACGGCGCCCGCGCGCTCGCCCAGAACGTCGCGCTGACGTTCTCCGCCGAGTCGGAGTCCGACTCGGCCGGCATCAGCAAGCTGGAGGTGATCCTGCCCGAGGGCATCACCCCGAGCGACATCACCTACAAGGAAGGCCCTAAGGGCTGGAAACTCGCCCCCACCAGTCGCGGCTACACCGTCTCCGGGCAGAAGCTCGCCGTGGGCGAGGACGCGGAGTACGTCGTGACCGTACGGCAGCTGCCCGACGCCAAGTCACTGGCCTTCAAGACCCTGCAGAGCTACAACGACGGCAAGGTCGACCGCTGGATCGAACTGAACGACAGCGGCGGCGACGAGCACGGCCACGGCCACCCCGCCCCCCGCCTGGAGCTGAAGCCCGCCGCCCCCGGCGCCAAGGTGGTCAGCCCCACACCCACCGAGGAGCCCGCCACCTCCAGCGCCGAGCCGACGGCAAAGTCACCGACCCCGACGACCTCCGCGAAGGCCGCGTCGGACAGCACCGAGGAAGACGACGACATGTCCCTCGCCGTACCTCTCGGCATCGGCGCCTCCGTACTCGTCCTCGTCGGCGGGGCATGGTGGTTCAAGAGCCGCCGCGGCGGGTCCGCCTGACCCATCAGGTCGGGCCCCTGTCAGCACATGCCGGAGGGTAGGGGCAGCGCTCGCCCGGGTACACCTGAGACCGAGGGCAGACGCAGGGCGCCTCAGCCGGGAACCCGGCGTCGGCGTTGAGGCCCTGCGCCACGCCCCGCACCACGTGCCCGCCACAAGTTCTTTGCGCGCAGACCAGTTCCTGACGTGGCGTCAGTTCAGTAATCTGACACTGCGTCAGTTATTGGCAGTCACACAGGAGCGGGCGGACCGATGCTTGGATCAACCCACGGCACCCTCACCACCGACTCCCGCCGGGCCCGGGTCATCGCCTGCGGCGAGCAACCCGCGCCTGCCGTGCACGGCAGGCCCGCGGCCACCGACGACCTCGATGTCAGCGGCCGGGCGCTGTACGCCGGCGTTCCCGAACTGGATCGCTTCTTCCGTCCCGAGTCCGTGGCCGTCATCGGCGCCTCGGACGCCGAGGGGTGGCCGAACACCGGAATCACACGGCAGTTACTCACCTGGGCCGAGCGAGTCGGTGCGCGGCTGCACCCGGTGCACCCGACCCGTCAGTCCGTCTTCGGCATATCCTGCGTCCCTTCTGTCGCGGACCTGCCCGAACAGATCGATCTGGCCGTACTGCTGGTCTCCGACCCCCTTCCCGTGATCGAGCAACTCGCGGAGGCCAAGGTGAAGTTCGCGGTCGCCTTCGCCTCCGGCTTCGCCGAGACCGGAGCGGAGGGCGCCGCCGCGCAGGCCCGCCTCGCCGCCGCCGTGGAGCGCTCCGGGCTGCGGCTGCTGGGTCCGAACACGAACCTCAACGCCTTCGAGAGGTTCCGCGACGACCTGGACGGACCCGCGATCGCGCTGATCACGCAGTCGGGGCACCAGGGGCGTCCCGTCTTCACGATGCAGGAGCTGGGCGTACGGCTCTCGCACTGGGCGCCCACCGGCAACGAGGCCGACCTGGAGACCGCCGACTTCATCTCCTACTTCGCCGAGCAGCCGGAGGTCGGCGCCATCGCCTGCTACGTCGAAGGGCTGAAGGACGGCCGCTCCTTCATGCTCGCCGCCGACCGGGCCGCCCGGCGCGGCGTCCCCGTCGTCGCGGTCAAGGTCGGCCGCACCGAGACCGGCGCCCGGACCGCCGCCTCACACACCGGCAAGCTGACCGGCGCCGACGCGGTGGTGGACGCGGCGATGCGGCAGTACGGCGTGATCCGCGTCGACGGGCTCGACGAACTCCAGGACACCGCCGCCCTGCTGGCGCGCGCCCGCACGCCGCGTGCCGACGGCGTCGTCGTCTATTCGATCTCGGGCGGCACGGGCGCGCACTTCTCGGACCTGGCGGCCGAGGCGGGGCTGCGGCTGCCCCGGCTGTCGGACGCCAAGCAGACCGAGCTGCACCAGTGGATACCGGAGTACCTCGACGTCGCCAACCCGGTCGACAACGGCGGGCACCCCGTGGGCGACTGGCGCGGGCGCAAAATCATCGACGCGATCCTCGACGACCCGGCGGTCGGCGTGCTGATCTGCCCCATCACCGGGCCCTTCCCTCCGATGAGCGACCAGCTGGCGCAGGACCTGGTGGACGCGGCGGAACAGACGGACAAGCTGGTGTGCGTGGTGTGGGGATCGCCGGTCGGCACGGAGGCCGCGTACCGCGAGACGCTGCTCGGCTCCTCCCGCGTCGCCACCTTCCGTACCTTCGCGAACTGCATCACGGCGGTCCGCGCCCATCTCGACCACGCGCGGTTCACCGCCTCGTACCGCTCCCCCTTCGACGAGGCACCGCGCACGCCCTCGCCCTCCTACCGCAAGGCGCAGGCGCTGATGCGGCCGGGACAGCAGCTGAGCGAGCACGCGGCGAAGCAGCTCCTGCGGGCGTACGGAATCCGCGTACCCCGCGAGCAGTTGGTGACCAGCGCGGCGGCGGCCGTGCGGGCGGCCGGGCTCGTCGGCTACCCCGTCGTGATGAAGGCCTCCGGCGCGCAGCTCGCCCACAAGACCGAACTCGGTCTGGTGAAGATCGGATTGACCTCCGCCAGCCAGGTCAGGGACGCCTATCGGGAGCTGACCGACATCGCCCGCTACGAGGGGGTGTCGCTCGACGGGGTGCTGGTGTGCCAGATGGTCGAGCCCGGCGTCGAGATGGTCGTCGGCGTCACGCAGGACCAGCTCTTCGGGCCGACCGTGACGGTCGGGCTCGGCGGTGTCCTGGTGGAGGTGCTGCGGGACACGGCCGTCCGCGTGCCGCCGTTCGGCGAGGATCAGGCGCGGGCCATGCCGGCCGAGCTGCGCGGGCGGGCACTGCTCGAGGGGGTTCGCGGGCGTCCCCCGTCCGACCTCGACGCGCTGGTCGAGGTCGTGCTCCGGGTCCAGCGCATGGCCCTGGAACTCGACGGGGAACTGGCGGAGCTCGACATCAACCCGCTGATGGTGCTGCCCCAGGGGCAGGGGGCCGTCGCTCTGGACGCGCTGGCGGTGTGCCGCTGAGGCCGAAGTCGCCGCCCTCAGCCGATGCCCCAGCCACAGCCACAGCCCCGCGGCCGCGCGTACGAAATGGAGCACCTTCATGCCCGACTCCCCCCGTGCATCCCGTACATCCCCTACAAACCGAGGAGCATCCCGGGAGTCCTCCGACTCCCGTCTCTCTCCCGAGTCATTGGTACTGCACGCCACTGACAACCAGGTCTCCCGGATCACGCTCAACCGCCCGGAAGCCATGAACGCCATCACCTCTGACCAGCGCGAACGTCTGATTCAGCTGCTCTCGGAAGCCTCCGCCGATCCGAACGTACGAGCCGTCGTGATCGGCGCGACGGGCCGCGGTTTCTGCGCGGGCGCCGATCTGCGCGGCGGTCCGCCCTCCGGGGAACGGGTGGCCGGGGACGTGGCCCGTGTCATCCGTCTCGGCGCCCAGCGCCTGATCGCCGCGGTCCTCGACTGCGAGAAGCCGGTGATCGCCGCGGTGAACGGCACCGCGGCGGGCATCGGCGCCCATCTCGCCTTCGCCTGCGACCTTGTCCTCGCCGCCGAACCGGCCCGGTTCATCGAGGTGTTCGTACGCCGTGGCCTGGTCCCCGACGGCGGCGGCGCCTACCTCCTTCCCCGCCTGGTCGGCCCGCAGCGGGCGAAGGAGCTGATGTTCTTCGGGGACGCGCTGACGGCCGCGGACGCGGAACGCCTCGGCCTGGTCAACCGCGTGGTCCCGGCCGAGGAGCTGGACAAGACGGCCCGCGAGTGGGCCGAGCGCCTCGCCGCCGGCCCGACCCGCGCCCTCGCGCTCACCAAGCAACTGGTGAACGCGTCACTGGACGCCGATCGCCCCACCGCCTTCGCCGCCGAGGCAGCCGCCCAGGAGATCAACATGACGACGGCGGACGCGAAGGAGGGGGTGACGGCGTTCGTGGAGCGCCGGGGGGCGGAGTTCAGCGGCCGCTGAGCCGACCACCCGGGCCACCCCGGACCACTCCCTGGACCATCCCCGGACCACTCCCTGGACCGCCCCTTCCTATCTGACGCACCGTCAGCTTCAATGGAGGGCGTGATGGGACACGCAGGGATGGCCGCAGCCGCCGTCCGTTACCTCAGGTCGGCCGGGTCCGCCACCGTGGCGGGGCCCGTCGAGGCATTGCCGCGTCCGGAGCTGCGAGCCGTCGGCGACGACGAGCGGGCGCCGGTCGACCAGGCCGAATTCCGGCGCGTACTGGGCCACTTCGCGACGGGCCTGACCGTGGTGACCGCACCCGCCGCCGAGGGCGAGAACGGCCCCGCCGGCTTCGCCTGCCAGTCCTTCTCCTCGCTCTCCCTCGACCCGCCGCTGGTCGCGTTCATGGTCGCGCGCACATCGACGACGTGGCCGCGGATCGCTCGCGCGGGCGTCTTCTGCGTGAACGTCCTGGGGGCGCACCAGGGCGAGTTGTGCCGCGGGTTCGCGGTGAGCGGGACGGACAAGTTCGCGGGCGTCGCCCATGACGCGGCTCCGGTGTCCGGGTCGCCGCGGCTCGAGGGTGCGCCCGCGTGGATCGACTGCACGATCCACGCCGTGCACACCGGCGGGGACCATCTGATCGTGGTGGGGCGGGTGGACGCCCTGGGGACGTCCGAGGGCGATGACGCTCCGCTGTTGTTCCACCGGGGGCGATTCGGGCGGTTCACCGTCTGACGCCGAGCGGCGTCCGCCACACGATCGAGTGCACCTCAGGCGATCTTCGAGCACTCAAGCTACGCTGTTCATAACGTCGCTGTTATGACGTGTGGGGTGAAGTTGAGCTCGAGCCGGAGGTGGAGCGATGGTTCCTCGGGCTGACAGGCAACCATCGCGGTACGGTCGCGTTCTACGTCGACCTGCTGGCCACTCGTGGACCGCTGCTCGGCGAGCCGTACTCGCGACAGCTGGACGGCAAGCTCCGGGAGCTGCGGTCCCACCTGGACAGGGACTCGGTTCGGATGGAGCGAGGCCATGAGCGAACGCAGAAGCTGGGACGACCTGCGGAACGAGGCCCTTGCGTCACCGGAGGCCCGGGAGGCGTACGACGCCGCCAGGATCCGCTTCGAGCTGGGCGCAGCCGTGCGGGAGCGCCGCGAGGCCCTGGGAATGACGCAGGCGCAGCTCGCGCAGGTGGCCGGGCTGCTGCAGCCTGCGATCGCGCGGTTCGAGGCGGGGGGCACCATGCCGACTCTGCCACTGCTCGAACGCCTCGCCGTGGCGCTCGGCATGCGCTTGCGCGTGGGCTTCGAACCGCTCGACCGCGCGAGCTGAACCGCCTCCCTGTCTCCCTCGTCAGGCGAGAGCCACCCTCGCCACCGGCTTCCTCCGGATCACCAGCGCCATCAGCGCCGCCGCCGCGCACAGCGCGCCCGACGCGTACCAGACCACGTCGTACGAGCCGAAGGTGTCCCGTGCCATGCCGCCGAGGACGGCGACGAGTGCGGCGCCGACCTGGTGCGAGGCGAGGACCCAGCCGAAGACGATCGCGCTGTCGTCGCCGTACTGTTCGCGGCACAGGGCGAGGGTCGGCGGGACGGTGGCGACCCAGTCGAGGCCGTAGAAGACGATGAAGAAGACCATCGGGAGCTGGACCGAGGGCGCCAGCAGCATCGGCAGGAACAGCAGGGACACACCGCGCAGCGCGTAGTACACGGCCAGCAGGCGCCGCGGGTCGAAGCGGTCCGTGAACCAGCCGGAGGCGATCGTGCCGGCGACGTCGAAGATGCCGATGACCGCGAGCAGCGACGCGGCCGCCGTGATCGGCATCCCGTGGTCGTGGGCGGCGGGCACGAAGTGCGTCTGGATCAGGCCGTTCGTCGACGCACCGCAGATCGCGAAGGTGCCGGCCAGCAGCCAGAAGGGGCCGGTACGGACGGCCGAGAAGAGCACGTTCACCGTGCGGCGGGCCGCACCGGGCACGGGCTCGGGCTTCGGCACGAACTCCTTCGCCCCGTACGGCTTCAGCCCCACGTCCGCCGGATGGTCCCGCAGCAGCAGCCATACGAAGGGGACGACCGCGAGGGCCGCCAGCGCCACCGTCACGGCGGCGGGACGCCAGCCGTGCTCCGAGACGATCCACGACAGCAGCGGCAGGAAGATCAGCTGGCCGGAGGCGGAGGCCGCCGTGAGGATGCCCGTCACCAGGCCACGCCGCTCGGTGAACCAGCGGTTCGTGACGGTCGCGGCGAACGCCAGCGCCATCGAGCCGGAGCCCAGTCCGACGAGCAGGCCCCAGCACAGCAGCAGCTGCCACGCCGCCGTCATCCACACGGTCGCACCCGAGCCGAGCGCGATCACTCCCAGGGCCGCCGCGACGACCCGGCGGATACCGAACCGGTCCATCAGCGCGGCCGCGAACGGCGCGGTCAGCCCGTACAGCGCGAGGTTGACGGACACCGCGAGCCCGATCGTGCCGCGCGACCAGTGGAACTCCTGGTGCAGCGGATCGATCAGCAGGCCCGGGAGGGACCGGAAGGCCGCGGCGCCGAGGATCGTCACGAAGGCGACGGCGGCCACGAACCATGCGCGGTGCACGCGCGTGTGGCGCCGCCTGCTGTCTCTCTGGGGCTCCTGAACCACTGAAGCTTCGGTCGTCTGAGTCACGTCATAGAGCTTCTGTGCTGCGATGACCGCAAACGAGTGGCCCGAAGGACAGCATTCGTTAGGATCGGGCCATGAGCGGTTATCAGGCCCGGCACCGCGTCGTCGTCCTCGCCCTCGACGGCCTCCTCCCCTTCGAACTGGGCATCCCCCAGCGGATCTTCGGGCGTGCCCGGAACGCTGACGGGCAGAACCTGTACGAGGTCGTCACCTGCTCGATCCGGCCGCCCGGCCCGGTGGACACGGATGCCGACTTCGCCGTGCTCGTCGAGAACGGTCCCGAGGCCCTGGCCACGGCGGACACCGTCGTCGTACCGTCCTCGTACGAGCTCGGCCCGGTCTTCGACGAGGGCGTACTCACCGACGAACTGGCCGCCGCCCTCGCCCACATCCGCCCCGGCACCCGGCTCGTCTCCATCTGCACCGGCGGATACGTCCTCGCCGCCGCCGGACATCTCGACGGCCGCCCGGCGACCACGCACTGGTATCACGCCGAGCATTTCCAGCGGCTCTTCCCGAAGATCAAGGTCGACGCGGACGTGCTCTTCGTCGACGACGGGGACGTCCTCACCTCCGCCGGTGTCGCGGCCGGCATCGACCTGTGCATCCATCTCGTACGGCGCGACCACGGTTCCGCCGTCGCCAACGACGTGGCCCGTCGCACCGTCGTTCCACCCCACCGTGACGGCGGGCAGGCCCAGTACATCCAACGCCCCGTCCCCGAGCCGCAGGTGGCCACGACGACCGCCGCCCGCGCCTGGGCGCTCGGTCGCCTGCACGAACCGATCCAGCTGCGCGACATGGCCGAGCAGGAGTCCATGTCCGTACGCACCTTCACGCGCCGCTTCCGCGAGGAGGCCGGGATCAGCCCCGGTCAGTGGCTCACCCAGCAGCGTGTCGGCCTCGCCCGCCATCTCCTCGAGTCGACCGACCTCTCCATGGACCAGGTGGCCCACGACGCCGGCTTCGGCACGGCCCAGTCGATGCGACAGCACCTGCAGGCGGCGCTCGGGGTCACACCGACCACCTACCGGCGTACGTTCCGCTCGGGCACGCTCGCCGTCGGCGGCGGGAGTTGAGCGCCGGTCAGAAGGTCAGCACTCCGCGCGCCACCCTCCCCGCCTCCGCGTCCGCCGCCGCCTTCTCGAAGTCCTCGACCGGATAGGTCTTCGTCACCAGCTCGTCCAGCAGCAGGCGGCCCTCGCGGTACAGCCGCGCGTACAGCGCGATGTCGCGCTGGGGGCGTGACGAGCCGTAGCGGCAGCCCAGGATCGACTTGTCCAGGTACATCGACGAGACGCGGAAGGACGCCTCCGCCGTGGCCGGGGGAACGCCCAGGAGAATCGCCTGGCCGTGGCGGTCGAGGAGGTCGATGGCCTGGCGGATGAGTTCGACGCGGCCGACGCACTCGAAGGCGTGGTCCGCACCCGTCGGGAGGATGTCCTTGACGCCGTCCGTCGCCGTCAGGAAGTGCGTCGCGCCGAACTGCCGTGCCGCCGCCTCCTTCGCCGGATTGGCGTCCACCGCCACGATCGTCGACGCGCCCGCGATCTTGGCGCCTTGAATCACGTTCAGCCCGATCCCGCCCGTACCGATCACGACCACGCTGTCACCGCGGTCCACCCGCGCGCGGTTGAGCACCGCGCCCACCCCGGTCAGGACCCCGCACCCGATCAGCGCGGCGGAGGGCATCGGGATGTCCTCGGGGATACGGACCGCCTGTACCGCCTTCACCAGCGTCCGTTCCGCGAAGGCCGAGTTGGAGGCGAACTGGTAGAGCGGCTGCCCGTCCCGTGTGAACGGCTGCCGCGGCATCCCGATCGCCTTGCGGCACATGGTGGGCCGCCCCCGGTCGCACTCCGCACAGGCACCGCAGTTCGCGAGCGTGGACAGCGACACATGATCTCCGGGTCCCACATGGGTGACGCCCTCCCCCACGGCCTCGACCACACCCGCGCCCTCGTGCCCGAGCACCACGGGAACGGGGAAGGGGATGGTCCCGTCCACCACCGAGAGGTCGCTGTGGCACAGCCCCGCCGCGGAGACGGCCACCAGTACCTCCCCCGGCCCCGGCTCCCGGATCTCCAGGTCATCGGCGACCTGGACCTGCTTACCGTCGAAGATCACGCCCCGCATGGTGTTGCCCCCTCTGCCCCGAACCTGAACTCCACGGCTCCGCCTCACCTTCCGCTACGCGTTGGGCCGCCCCTTCTCCCCCGCGGCCCGCGCCATGGCCTCCACCTGCGCCAACAGGGGCATCGGATCCACGCCCACGCTCCCCGGCAGGAAGTCGGCGATCCGCTCCGGAGTCCAGGACGCCCCCTCCGCATACGCCGCCCGCAGCTCCCGGGGCTGCGCCCAGACCGCGATCTTGGGCCCGGCGATCGTGTAGACCTGTCCGGTGATCCCCTCCTGCTGAGCACGAGAGGACAGCAGGTACACCACCAGCGCGGCCACGTCCTCCGGCTCGCCGATCTCCTTCAGCTCCATGGGGACGTTCGCCGACATCCGCGTACGCGCGACCGGGGCGACCGCGTTCGCGCTCACCCCGTACTTGTGCAGGCCCAGCGCGGCGCTCCGCACCAACGAGATGATCCCGCCCTTCGCGGCGCTGTAGTTGGCCTGGGAGACGGATCCCTGGTGGTTGCCGCTGGTGAAGCCGATCAGCGCACCCGAGCCCTGTTTGCGCATCACCGCCGAAGCCGCCCGGAAGACCGTGAACGTGCCCTTCAGGTGGGTGGCGACCACGGGGTCCCACTCCTCCTCGGACATGTTGAACAGCATCCGCTCGCGCAGGATCCCGGCCACGCACACGACGCCGTCGAGCCGCCCGTACGACGACAGCGCGACATCGACGACCCGCTGTCCACCCGCCATGGTCGAGATGTCGTCGGCGACCGCGACCGCCTCACCGCCCGCCGCCCGGATCTCCTTCACCACCGCGTCGGCGACGTCACTCGTCGGCGAACCGCCGTCCACCGACACCCCGTAGTCGTTGACGACGACCCGCGCCCCCTCGGCGGCCGCCGCGAGCGCGACGGCCCGCCCGATCCCCCGCCCCGCTCCGGTCACGGCGACGACCTTGCCTGCCAAGAAGTTCCCCACACCGGCCCCTTCCCGTCCCACGGTTTCTGACGGACCGTTAGATTTGATTCGTCAGATTCTACGACCCGTCAGATACCTGGAGACAAGCCCCGGGGAGGACTCATGTCACTGCCGACGCTGCATCCGGAGTTCCACGACATCGCCAAGCGCGTGAACAACTGGGGCCGCTGGGGCGCCGACGACGAGATCGGCACGCTGAACCTCATCACCGACGAGGTCGTGCGCGAGGCCGCCGCGAGCGTTCGCACGGGGCGCCGCGTCCCCCTCGCGCTCCCCCTCCAGCAGGACGGCGTCCAGACCGGCCTCATGCCGGGCCGGGTCAACCCCCTGCACACGATGGTGCAGATCAACCAGGAGATCTTCGGTCCGGGCACGGTCGCGTGCAGCGACGACGCCGTGACCATGGGCCTCCAGGCAGCCACGCACTGGGATGCGCTCACGCACGTCTCACACTCGGGAATGATCTACAACGGCCGTCCGGCCGCCGGCATCACGGCTCACGCCGGCGCCGAGTTCAGCGGCATCGACAAGCCCCGGCACATCGTCTCGCGCGGCGTCCTCCTGGACGTGGCCCGCGCCCGCGGCGCCGAGCGCCTGGACGGCGGTCACGCGGTCACACCGGAGGACCTGGAAGCGGCCGAGGAGCTCGCGGGCGCCCGCGTCCGCTCCGGCGACATCGTCCTCGTGCGCACCGGGCAGATCCAGCTCTACCTGGCAGGCGACAAGCACGCGTACGCGCACCCCTCCCCGGGCCTCTCCGTCCGTACCCCGGAGTGGTTCCACGCGCGCGATGTCGCGGCGGTCGCGAACGACACCCTCACCTTCGAGGTGTTCCCGCCGGAAATAGAGGACTTGTGGCTGCCCGTCCATGCCCTCGACCTGGTCGAGATGGGCATGCTCCAGGGCCAGAACTGGAATCTCGAAGAGTTGTCCACAGCCTGTGGAGAAGAAGCCCGCCATACGTTCCTGCTGTCGGCGATGCCCGAACCGTTCGTCGGCGGCACGGGAACCCCCGTGGCACCCGTCGCCATCCTCTGAGCATCGGCCGACGAGGCATCGATTGGCGGCGCGCCTCTGCTCGCCCCCGAGCACGGCACCGCGCGCCGCCATCCGGCTCCGGCGTACCCACCCTGCCCTGAAGGACCCGACGCCGGACCACGACCCGCATTCGCCGAGGGGTGCCGTCACCGGCCCCTCGACGTCCCCTCGCAGCGAATCGCCGACCACAAGCGTGATCAGACGAACACGTTACGTCAACACCCGTTCGGGGATTCATGACTTAAGCCCGATTCGTGACCACGCGTACGGAAGCACTGCCCGGCGCACTCGACCGCACCGTTCGTCCGCTTCACGGATTCCGAACGGCGTGCACCGTGCGCGCCGACCGCATGCACCCCGCACGCCGACGGCATGCGCCCGTACGCCGACGACATGCACCCCGTGCGCTCAAACGGCCTCGTAGGCCATGTCCTCGTACGCGGCCGGCGTCGCGTCATACGTGGTCGTGGCCGCACCCTGGCCCGAACAGCGGTCCAGCTCGCACCAGATCCGCTTGCCGACGCCCTCCGGGTTCCAGCCCCAGCGGTCGGCGAGGCCGTCGACGAGCGCCAGGCCGCGGCCGTTGGTCTCGTCGCTGTCCGGACACCGGGGGCGCGGCGGGCGGGCGCTCGTGTCGGCCACCTCCAGACGGACGGTGGCGGCGGACTCGCCGACCGCACCCGGCAGCGACAGGCGCAGCACGGCCGGACAGCCGGTGTGCACCACGGCGTTGGTGACCAGTTCGGAGACGAGCAGGATCAGCGTCTCGGCAAGCGGTTCATCGACTCCTATTCCGGACCGGGCGAGCCTCGAACGGGCCCATCTCCGGGCTCGCCCCACCTCCGTGGGGTCGGGCCGGATCTCCAGTTGCACTTGAAGCACCTGCACCGCTCACACCATCCGATTCGGCGGACACATCGCCTCGCGCCTCGCAAGGGCCACGATCGTGGTCAAAGCAGGGATCACGGAATGTGATTCCCCTGCGTGACAGCATGGTTGACGTACAGTCACCCCAACAAGCGCTTCGGGCATATTCCAGCGCGAAGGAGTACGCGTACGGCATACTGTGCGACGCTCGCCACGGGGAGTCGAACAAGCAGGACCGGGGCTTGATCCTGCCCTGCGAGCGGCGCGCATCGCCGGATCCGGAGCCGCCTCAGGGGCAGCACCGGGATGGCTCGGCCTCAGAACCACTCGCATCCCACACAAGGTACCGGAGCGTGGCACCGACTCCGGGCCGTGACGAGTCACGCATCGGACACAACCCGATATCTACGCTCAGTAATTCCGGTATGCCACGTTCCGCGCCATCCGCCCGTTTGGGTGTGCCACGATCCGTGACAATCGGCTCCGGCGGAGTTCCCCGGGGCTCGCCTCAGCGCCCCGCCGGGGACAGCAGGTCCTCCGCGAGAGCTTCCTCGGCGTCCGCCGCGCTCTGCCCGCGCCGGGCCCGCACCCAGGCCCGTTTGAGGTGAAGGTGCACGTCGGACTCCCAGGTGAAGCCCATACCGCCGTGCACCTGGAGGCAGTCGCGGGCGCCCCGCTCCGCGGCTTCGTCGGCGAGCAGGCCGGCCGCGGCGATGTCGAGCGGGTCGGCCGTGACGGCGGCCGCGTACACCGCGCCGCGCGCCACTTCCACACGTACCAGCATCTCCGCGCACAGGTGCTTGACGGCCTGGAAGGCTCCGATCGGCCGACCGAACTGCTCACGCGTCCGGGCGTGTTGCACGGCCAGCTCGCAGGTACGCGCGGCCGAGCCGAGCTGTTCGGCGGCGGTGAGCAGAACGGCCACGGGATCCGTCGGCGCTGCCCGCGGCACCCTGTGGAGGGGCGTCAGCGGATCCGCCGAGCGCAGCGCGACCGCTCCCGTCACGTCCCCGCGTACGACGTCCGCCTCGTCCAGCCACTCCACGAGGGTGCCGTTCACGGCCACGACGACGGTCTCGCCGGTGGCCGCTCCGGGGATCTCGCCCGCCGCGAGGTGCGTCGCCACGAGAGGGCCGGGCAGCAGCGCCCGGCCCGCCTCCTCGAAGGCCAACACGGCTTCGGGCAGCCCGAGTCCGACCCCGCCGTCCGCCTCGGGAAGCCGCAGCGAGAAGAGGCCCGCCTCGCCCAGCTCCCGCCACAGGGCGCGGTCGAGGCCCGGCGGACGGGCAGGGTCCTGCGCGTCCACCGCGGCCCGCAGCTGTTCGCGTCCGAAGCGCCCGGTGAGCAGGTCGCGTACGCCCGTCCGCAAGGCACGCTGGTCCTCGGTGAGTTGGAAGTCCATGTTCGGGAGGTCACCGCCCCTTCGGGAGGCCCAGGATCCGCTCGGCCACGATGTTCCGCTGGATCTGCGAGGTGCCGGCCGCGATGGTGTACGAGAGGGACGACAGCCGGTCGAGGGTCCACTCACGGGACAGGTCGAGCGCCTCCGGGCCGAGGACCTCGGCGGCCACGTCGTACAACTCCTGCCGCGCGTGTGAGTACTTCAGTTTGAAAACCGAACCCCCGATCCCAGGGACCCCGCCCGTGGCCTCGGACTCGCTGACGTTCCACTGCGTGAGCCGCCACAGCGCACGGAAATCGGCGTTCAGCCGGCCGAGCCGCCGCCGCAGCGACGGGTCGTCCCAGCGCCCGTTCTTCCGTGCCTCCCGGGCGAGTTCACCGAGCACGCGCCGGCACGCCACGACCTCGCCGACGAAGGCCGTACCGCGTTCGAAGGAGAGGGTCACCATGGTCACCCGCCAGCCGTCGTTCTCGGCGCCGACCCGGTTGGCCACCGGCACGCGCACCTCGTCGAGGAACACCTCGGCGAACTCGGTGGAGCCCGCGAGCGTACGCAGCGGGCGGACCGTGACGCCCGGGGCGTCCATCGGCATGGCGAGCCACGAGATCCCTCGATGCTTCGGGGCCCGTGCGTCCGTCCGCACCAGCAGCTCGCACCAGTCGGCGACTTCGGCATGGGAGGTCCAGATTTTGGACCCACTCACCACGTAGTCGTCGCCGTCACGCCACGCGCGCGTGCGCAGGGCCGCGAGGTCCGAGCCGGCGTCCGGCTCGCTGAATCCCTGGCACCACACCTCCTCGCCGCGCAGCACGGGCGGCAGCCAGCGCGCCCGCTGCTCGGGGGTCCCCTCGGCCGCGATCGTGGGCCCCGCGTGCAGCAGGCCGACGAAATTGGCCCCTACGTAGGGTGCGCCCGCCTTTTCCGTCTCCTCCAGGAAGATCAGGTGCTGCGTCGGGGTCGCCCCTCGGCCACCCGCGTCGGCGGGCCAGTGGAGCCCCGCGTACCCGGCGTCGTACAGCATCCGCTGCCAGCCGAGGTCGTACGCGCGCCGCCCTGGCCAGTCGTCGGGGGACGGCTTCGGGGGCAGTGAGGGCAGGACCTTCGCCAGCCATTCCCTCAGCCGCGCCCGGAATTCCTCTTCCTCGGGAGTGCAGGCGAGATCCACCAGCGGTCCCCTCTCCCACCACCTGTCTGATGGTCCGTCAGAAATCAGGCTAGCCCCGCACCCCTGGACCGACAAGCGACGGGGGCCTACGCTCTGCGCACGATCTGACTAACCGTCAGTTTCGAGTCGCAGCCGTACAGGGGGATCGATCCTCGTGAACGAGACCGCACACGCACTGGGCGCGTCCCGCACCTTCTGGGAACTCGTCGAGCGCCGCGCCGCGCTCACCCCCGACCGCCCCGTCCTCCTCCAGGACGACCGCGCCCTCACCTTCGAGGAGCTGCGCTCGGGAGCGGAGAGGGTGGCCGCGGGCCTCCACGACCGGGGCGTACGTCCCGGCACGGTCGTCGCCTGGCAGCTGCCCACGCGCATCGAGACGGTGCTGCTCGCCATGGCCCTGGCGCGCCTCGGGGCGGTGCAGTCTCCGGTCATCCCCTTCTACCGCGACCGTGAAGTCGCCTTCGCGGTCCGGGAGGCCGGGGCCGCGTACTTCGCCGTGCCGGGCGAGTGGCGCGGCTTCGACCACACGGCGATGGCTCGGCGCATCGGGGCACGGGGCGTCTTCGAGGCGTACGAGACGCTGCCCGACGGCGACCCCGCGGTACTGCCCCCGCCGCCCGCGAACGGCACGGAGGTGCGCTGGATCTACTGGACCTCGGGTACGACCTCCGACCCCAAGGGCGTGCTGCACACGGACCGTTCGCTGATCGCGGGCGGGTCGTGTCTCGCCCACGCGCTGCACCTGTCGGCCGACGACGTCGGCTCGATCGCGTTCCCCTTCGCGCACATCGGCGGCCCGGACTATCTGGTGATGCTGCTGCTGTACGGGTTTCCGGCCGTGCTCTTCGAGAAGTTCGCGCTGCCCGAGGCTCTGGAGGGGTATCGCAGGCACGGGGTGACGGTGGCGGGCGGGTCGACGGCGTTCTACTCGATGTTCCTCGCCGAGCAGCGCGGGCAGCCGGGTACGCCGATCATCCCCAGTCTGCGGCTGCTGGCGGGCGGCGGGGCACCGAAGCCGCCCGAGGTGCACCGTGCCGTCGTACGGGAGATGGGGGTCCAGCTCACCCACGGCTACGGCATGACCGAGGTCCCGATGATCACGATGGGTTCGCCGGACGACACACCGGAGAACCTCGCGACGACCGAGGGGCGGCCTCCGGATGGCATGGAGATACGGGTCGTGGACGGGGAGGTGCGGCTGCGCGGGGAGGCGGTCTGCAAGGGCTACCTGGACCCGGCGCAGACGGCGGAGGCCTTCGACGAGGACGGTTTCCTGATCACCGGGGACCTCGGGCATCTCACGGACAGCGGCCATCTCGTCCTCACCGGCCGCCTGAAGGACGTCATCATCCGCAAGGGCGAGAACGTCTCCGCCAAGGAGATCGAGGACCTGCTGCACCGGCATCCGGCGGTGGGCGACGCGGCGGTGATCGGACTGCCGGACGCCGAACGCGGGGAGCGGGTCTGCGCGGTGGTCGAACAGCCGGCGGGGACGCCGGAGTTGACGCTGGCGGCGGTGACCTCGTACCTGAGCGCGGAAGGGCTGTCCCCGCACAAGCTGCCGGAGCAGCTGGAGGTGGTGGACGCCCTTCCGCGCAACGAGACGCTGCGGAAGGTGCTCAAGTACAAGCTGAGGGAGCGTTTTTCGGGCGCTGCGGAGGCCGCGAAAACTACTCCGGCACCGTGAAGTAGCGGGCGAAGGCGGTCACGATGTCCGGCTCGCTGATGCGGCCGTCCGTGTCCGTGTCGAGCGTGCCGGCCGCCGCGGCGGCGATGCCCTCGGGGACACCCAGGACCTTGAGGGCCCGCGCGACCTCGTCGACCGTCGCCGCACCGTCGGCGTCGCCGTCGGCCATGGCCAGCACCGCGTGCAGGAAGGGGCGGGCGATCTCGGCGAAACGGTCCGGGTTGTCCCGCAGCCGCTTCACCGCGCCGTGCACGAACTCCTCGCGGGTGATCCGCTGGTCGCCGTCCCGGTCCGCGATCCCGGCCATGCCCTGCCAGAAGGCCTCGGCGCCGATGTAGACGGCCTGTCCTCTGTCGGACCGGGCCGCCGTACCGAACTCGGCGAGCAGCGCCTTGGCCGCGCCGCTGAAGTCCTCGCGGTCGATATAGCCGTTGCCGTCCTGGTCGAAGGTGGCGAACCGGGCGGCGATCCGTCGCTCGTACTCGGTGCTGACCATGTTTTTCAGGCCGCCTTACATCAGGTGGGTGCGTCTGGCAGGGAGCGTACGACGCCGAAGGCCCTCGGGGAGCGGGAAATCGACGCTTGCGCCAAGGCCTGGGGAATTCCGCGACAACCGCGCCGCGATGTTCTGGGGTGATCAAGCTCTGCGGGTGACAGGGATCACACCGGCGGGAACGGCGGCGACGGGGCCGACAAGGATGGCAGGGACGGCAGGGACGGCAGGCAAGACGGGCGACAGAGGCAAGACACGCAAGTCAGGGCAAGTCAGGGATGACGCCGCCAGGGATGACGCCGGCAGGCATCACGCCGACAGAGGGCTCGACTCGTCGTCCAAAGCCGTGCCGACGTCGGGATAGACGTCGAAGAGCCGACGGACGCCGAGGGCACCGAGGACCCGGTTGACGTGGGAGCCGTCCACGGCACCGTTGGCGGGAAGGATGAGCCGGAGGCGCCCCTGGCAGGAGCGGATCAGACGGCGGGCGGCTATGAGGACGCCGACGCCGCTGGAGTCGCAGAAAAGGACTCCGGACAGGTCGAGCACGAGACTGCGGCGGCCGTCCGCCACCGCGTCATGTACGCGTTGGCGCACTATCGGTGAGGTCACCAGATCCATCTCGCCCGACACTTGGAACACGGCCCAGCCACCCTGCTCGCGGTCGGTCACCTTGAGCGTCACGCGTCTGCCTCTCCCTCGACGATGCCCGCCCCCGAAACGTAAGCGGAAGCAACTCCTTCGCTTCCATGTGCGCGGCTGCCCCGCTCCAGCTCCATGAAACACCGGATGTTGAATCGAACCGTGTCTCGGGTGCCCTATTTCGGTCGTACGCGATCTGATTCGATCGTGTCTGATCGCTTCAAGGAAGGGTAGGCGTATGCGTCAGGCGTACGCACACCGTAATGAAACCCCTACCATCCGCAGCTCGTTCAGGGGCGCGCATTGGTACAAAGGGGCGTGCGCCGGCAGGGGTGCCGACTACATTCGGGAGGAAGCCGGAGGCGAGAATCCGGTGGACACAGGGACAGGCGCCGGGCACGAGCAGGGGTGAGGGGGCCGCATGGCCAAGAACGACGCGCCGCCCCGCTGGGACCGCAAGATGCAGCAGCGGCTCGCACGCGGGGAAGCCGCCGCGCTCGGTGAGCTTTATGACCGATTCGCTTCGCTCGTGCACCTTCTCGCCCATCGAGTGCTCAGGGATGAGCAAGCCGCCGACGACATCACCGGCGAAGTCTTCGCCCACGTCTGGGAGAACCCGGACGCGTACGACCCCAAGCAGGGACCGCTGCGCTCCTGGGTCGCCACGCTGACCCACCGCCTCGCCGTGCAGCGCCTGCGCCAGACCGAGACCGCCGCGCTCGCCCAGGGCGGCCCCGGCACCGCGGAGGATTTGGAGCGCAAGGTGCGCCGCGCCTCGGTGGCGGCCCGCGCCGACTACATCGTCACGGCCATGCCCGTCCCGCTGCGCGCGGCCCTGGACCTCGCGTACTTCCAGCGTCGCGACTACCGCCAGGCCGCCGCGGACCTCGGCGTCACCGAGGACGAGGCGCGCCGCCGTCTCCGCCTCGGCCTCCAACTCCTGGCCACCGCCCACGACAGCGGACCGTCCGGGGCACCGCCCGAGTACGGGGGTGCGCGGTGAGCGGCTCGGGCCGATTCGAGGCGTACGACGGACACGAGGAGCACGACCGGCACCGGCACGGGCACGGGGATCACAACGAGTACGAGGATCACGGGAACGGGAACGGGAACGGGGACAGGAAGGGAAACGGGAACGGGAACGGGAGGGGGAACGGTGGCGGGGACAAGCAGGGCCCGCCCGACGAACCGCCGCGCATCCCCATGCCGCGTTCGTCCGTGGAGGACACGGGACTGCCGCTGCCCGACCCCCCACCCTCCGCGCCGCCCCCTTCACCGCCCACGACGCTCGTGCTCGAGCACGGGGTGCTGAAGTCGCTGCTCGGTGCCTGGGCGCTGGCCGCGTGTTCGCCGGAGGAGACGACGGCCGTGGAGGAGCACCTCGGCGTGTGCGGTGCCTGCGCGGACGAGGCGCTGCGACTGCGCGAGGCCGTCGGGCTGCTGCACCCGGCGGAGAGCCTCGACCTCGACCCGGCGCTGCGCACCCGGGTCCTGGAGGGCTGCCTCGACCGGCGCCCGCCGCGCATCCCGGTGCCCGAGTGGGCCGCCCCGTACGACGCGGAGGCCGCCCGACTCGACGCGCTGCTCCAGGACATCGGCGACGCGGAGTGGCACACCCCCGTACGACTGCGCTGGTTCGAGGGCGACGACCCCACGAGCCGGCGGACGACCGTCGCCGGGGTCATCGCCCATCTGCTGTCCGTCGACGGCCTCGTCGCGGTCGCCCTCGGCCTCGACGACCCCCTCGGCAAGATCCCGGCCCGCACGGCGACCCCGGCGGCCCGCACCGAGGCGTTCTGGCGGGCCTCGCACTTCCCGCCCACCCGCTCCGTACGCGCACCGTGGCGCGAGCAGAGTCACACCCTCGTGCGTACGGTGTCGTTCGCGGGCGGCGGCTCCGGGCAACTGTCCGTGCCGTACGGCGATTTCGAACTGCCCCTGCAGGACTCCATGCTGGACCGGGCCTTCGAGTGCTGGGTGCACGCCGGGGACATCGCGGACGCCGTGGACTATCCGTACGGGCCGCCCTCCCCCGGCCATCTGCACGCGATGATCGATCTCGGGGCGCGGATGCTGCCGGGGGCGCTGGCCGCCCGGCGCCGGGCCGGTCTCGCCGGTCCCGGTCGTGCGCGCCACCTCGTCACGGCCGGTGCGCCCGGCCGCAGCCTGCGCCTGGAGATCGAGGGCTCCGGCGGCGGCGAATGGCTCATCCCGCTCGACTCCCCCGGTGCCCTCGCCTCCGCCGACCACGAAGTGGCCCATGTGGCGCTCGACGGGGTCGAGTTCTGCCGCCTGGCCGCCGGCCATGTCTCACCGGAGGAGGCGGCCGCGGGGCAGAACGGGGACCGGGAGGCGATCAGGGACGTACTGTTCGCGGTGGCTTCGCTGAGCCGGATGTAGCGCCGCACGACGTCCGTACGGCCTTGCCGTCCGTACCGGCACCGCGAGGAGTGCGCGCGCTCAGGCGAACACGACCGTCCGCCGGCCGTTCAGCAGAATGCGCCGCTCCGCGTGCCACTTGACCGCGCGCGCCAGCGCCTGGCACTCCACGTCGCGTCCGACGGCGACGAGCTGTTCCGGCGTGACCTCGTGACCCACGCGCTCGACCTCCTGCTCGATGATCGGGCCCTCGTCGAGGTCGGCCGTCACATAGTGCGCGGTGGCGCCGATGAGCTTCACTCCCCGCGCGTGCGCCTGGTGGTACGGCTTCGCACCCTTGAAGCTCGGCAGGAAGGAGTGGTGGATGTTGATGATCCGGCCGCTCAGCTGCTTGCAGAGGTCGTCGGAGAGGACCTGCATATAGCGGGCGAGGACGACGAGTTCGACGCCCTGCTCGCGCACCAGCTCCAGCAGCTGTGCCTCCGCCTGCGCCTTGTTGTCCCTGGTGACCGGAATGTGATGGAAAGGGATGTCGTACGAGGCGACGAGCTCGGCGAAGTCGGTGTGGTTGGACACCACGGCCGCGATCTCGACGGGCAGCGCGCCGGTCCGGGCACGGAAGAGCAGGTCGTTCAGACAGTGGCCGAACCTGCTGACCATGAGGACGACACGCATCTTGTCCTCGGCCCGGTTGATCTGCCACTCCATCTGGAAGGAGTCGCCGATCGCGGCGAAGCTGGCGCGCAGCTTGTCCAGGCTCACCGGCGCTTCCGCGGAGAAGTGGACCCGCATGAAGAACAGTCCCGTGTCGTGGTCGCCGAACTGCTGACTGTCCTCGATGTTGCATCCGGTCATGAAGAGGTAGCTCGACACGGCGTGCACGATGCCCTTTTTGTCCGGGCAGGACAGGGTCAGGACGTACTGCTCGGTGGCGGGGCCGGCCCCGCGGACGGACTGCTCGTTCATGCCCGCCAGGGTCCCATATCCGCGCCCGAGGGCGGGCATGCGTCCCGTTGGACGGACGCGGGCCGTGAGCCAGAGAGAAGCGGGAGGCAGGTGGGAGGGAAGCGGGAGGCAGGTGGGAGGGAAGCGTGAAGGGGCCGGCAGGCGTCCGGTCAGGCGGAGCGCGTCATGATCTGCAGCACCTCGAGTGTCCGCGGCGGCGCGTCCGGGTCCTCACTGTCGCTCGACGCCATGCGCACATGCGCGTCGCGGGCGGCCCGCACGGCTTCCGGCCACGCCTGGTGGTCGAGGTAGGCGGAGACGGGTGCGTCGGGCCCCACCTGGTGCATGATCCGCAGCACGCGCAGTACGGCGGTGTCGACGAGCGACGCCTCCTGCGAGTCACGGAAGATCGTGCCGACGTACTTCTCGGCGGACCAGTTGTCCAGCCAGGTGTCCTCGACGAGGCGGTACACGGCGTCGGTGACGTCCCCGTATCCGTCCACGCCCGCGAGCCAGACGTCCCGCTGGAAGGCGGGGTCGGAAAGCATGTGCAGCGCGGAGCGCACATTGCTGCGCCAGCGCCACCACGGCATGTCATTGAGTGGCATGCCGCCCATGGTGGATGAGTGACGGCCGCGACGGGAAGAGTTCTCCGAACCTTGCACGGTCACCGATCGTACGTTCCCTCCGGAACGCCCCGCATCGCCCCCCGTAATTCACCCGTACGTCACCGAAAGTTGACCATGGGGCACACAGCGGTTAGGCATGTGACGGAATCGTGCCTTTCATGACTGGCAGGCCACGCACCCCCACGGCTCACCTCTCCCGTCCCGTCAAAACCCTCGTGCGGTCCGCGACCGCCCTGGCGGCGGGTGCGTCGCTCGTCGTCGGTTGCGGGGGCGTCCCCGGGGTCACGGGGGGCTCCGGGGACGGTCCGGTCACCGTGATGACCTGGGCCCCCGAGGAGACCGGCGCGACCAACAAGCCCGGCATGCCCGCCATGGCGAAAGCCTATGCGCGCTGGATCAACTCCCACGGCGGCCTCAACGGCCGCAAGCTCAACGTCATCACCTGCAACGAACAGAACGACACGGTGGGCGCCGCCGCGTGCGCCCGGCGCGCGGTCAAGAAGAACGTCGTCGCGGTCGTGGGCTCGTACAGCCAGTACGGCCGTTCCTTCCTCTCCCCGCTGGCGTCGGCCGGCATCCCGTACATCGGCGGGTACGGCGTCACCGACGCCGAGTTCAGCAATCCGCTCTCCTACCCCGTCAACGGTGGCCAGCCCGCGCTCCTGGCCGGCCTCGGCCGGGAGCTCGCCAAGAGCTGCGGCCCCGTGACCCTCGTGCGCCCGGACACGATCGCCGGCGACGAGATGTCCGTGCTCCTCGACTCCGGGCTGGCCACCGGGGGCCATGCGCCCGCGATCGATCAGCAGGCCGCCGAGGACGCCACGGAGTACGACCAGCACGTGGTGCGGGCACTCGAGCGGGCCACGGCCGATCCCCAGAAGAAGGGGTGTGTGGTGCCCGCGCTCGGCGATCACACGGACACCTTCATGGACTCCTTCCGGCGCACCGCCGTGGACTACCCGGCGGTGCGGACCGCGTCCGTGCTCGGCAGTGTCGACCAGTCGGTGGTCGACACGACGGGCCGTACGTACGAGGGGGCGTACGTCACCGGCTGGTACCCCGCGTCGAGCGACACGCGCTGGAAGGCGATGCGCCAAGTGATCAACGCGGAGGCCTTCGGCGACAACCGGATCGACGTCGCGGACGCGGGTGTGCAGACCACGTGGATCGCGTACACCGTTCTGAAGAAGGCCGTGGAGTCCCTGGGCGACGACGAGGTCTCCGCGACCGCGGTGCGACGGAGCCTCGACAAGGGGCTGAAGGTCAGCACGGGCGGTCTGACGCCGACGCTCAGCTGGGGCTACCAGAACCTGCTCGCGGCGAGCGGCTTTCCTCGGCTGATCAACTCCCACGTGACCTACCAGGTGGTGCGCAAGGGCCAACTGGTCGCGGTCCACAAGGGGTTCACCAACGTGTCGAGGACGCTGGAGAGCGTGAACTGATCATGTCTGGCTGATCCACTGATCCACTGATCCTCTGACCCACTGATCCGGTCACATCCCGGGATATCCGGGGCGTCCGGGACGTCCAGGGCAGTCCGGGGCAGTGCGGGACGTCCGGTCACAGCTGGGTGGGCTGGCGCTCCGTCAGTCCGTAGGTCTGGGCGATGGAGTTCCAGAGCCTCGCGGCCTTGGCCTTCTGCGTGGTCGCGGTGCCGCTCTCGCGGTTGCCGGCCTGGGTCTGGTTCGTGGTGCGGGCCTGGCCCTTGCGGCAGCCCTTCTTGCCGGCGACCTGGTCGGCCCAGGCCGCGTAGTGGTTGTCCGCCGCCGCGGAGGCCTTCCAGGCGCTGTTGAGCGCGGCGGTCAGCTGGGCGTGGTTCGGCAGCTTGTCGACCGAGAGGGCCGCGAGGCGGGTGACCAGATCATTGCGCTGCTTGGCGGCGTTGCGCAGATCGGTGGCGGCCTGGCCGAGGTTGGTGCACGACCGTACGTCGGACACGGCCTTGATCACCGAGTCGCGGCTGTTGTTGCTGTCCGCCAGGAGCTTGTCCAGGGCTACGGCCTGCACCTTGGCCGGGTCGGCGGACGGGGACGCCGACTCGTCCTTGGTGGGCGACGTCGCCGCCACGGTCTTGTTCCCGTCACCGCCGTCGTCGCCTCCGCCGCCGCTGAGCAGGGCGCCCGCGCCGATGCCCAGTACGGCGATGCCGACGCCCACGGCGGCGATGAGCTTTACGCGGGATCCGGCACGGCCGCCGCGGCCGCCGGAGCCATGGCCGCCGCCGCTGTCCGCCGCCGCCTCGCGCCGGGCGGCACGTCCGCCGGGCATCGCCGCCGGGTCGACCTGCGGCAA
>NZ_VBZC01000082.1:0-36181 GCF_005786655.1 Streptomyces montanus | reverse complement strand
CGGAGACGGGGTATCAACATATCTGGCGTTGATTTTTGGCACGCTGTTGAGTTCTCAAGGAACGGACGCTTCCTTCGTACTCACCCTCACGGGCTTTCCTCCGGGCGCTTCCCTTCGGTGTTTCTCAACTCTATCAGGGTTTTCCTGTCTCTCTGACCACCGTCCTGCGGGCACGCAGAATCCGGTCCCGAGATAGGATCCGACAAGTTGGGTGCTGCCAGGCAAGGACGCTTGGTCGCGTCACCCCGCCTCAAGCAGGTGTACGACCCTACATGGAGGGGCGGAGCAGGCGCAAATCGTTTGTGCTGTGCTCTACGGTCGCCAACCGGGAACTCTCGCGCGGAACCGGCACTTTTCATGACTTACCCTGCTCAACGGTGTGCCGTCCAGGACAAGCACCGACGGCCCATATGAATCTCCACCCCTGGGAGGCTTCCCATGACCACCGTGACGTCACCTCTTGCCGGACGCGCCATCGGACTCGCGGCCGTACCCGATCCGGTCTTCTCCGGAGCGATGGTGGGACCGGGCACCGCGATCGACCCCGTACGTGAGGCCTCTGAGGCCGTGTCCCCGGTCGACGGCGTTGTTGTCTCGCTCCACCCTCACGCCTTCGTCGTGGTCGACGAGGAGGGCCATGGCGTGCTCACCCATCTCGGGATCGACACTGTTCAGCTGAATGGCGAGGGCTTCGAGCTGCTCGTCAGCAAGGGCGACACCGTGCAGCGCGGGCAGGCCGTGGTGCGTTGGAACCCGGTCGCGGTCGAAGCGGCCGGCAAGTCCCCGGTGTGTCCCATCGTGGCTCTAGAGGCCACGGCCGAGTCCCTCTCCGACCTGAACGTTGACGGCGACGTGAAGGCTGGCGACGCTCTCTTCAGCTGGCACTGACTCCAGTGCCGTCATGGATGACAGGCAGGACGACCATCGCGGTGGCGGGACCCGCCGCTCTATCGGAGACAGGTGACATGGAAACAACGCTGCGAGGCGTCGGCGTGAGCCACGGTGTGGCGATCGGCGAGGTTCGGCATATGGGAACGGCAGTGCTCGAGCCGCCTGCCAAACAGATTCCGGCGGAGGACGCGGAGCGCGAACAGGGGCGCGCTCGCAAGGCCGTGGAAGCTGTCGCGGCCGACCTGATGGCGCGCGGCAATCTGGCGGGCGGCGAGGCTCAGGCGGTGCTCGAGGCCCAGGCCATGATGGCTCAGGATCCGGAGCTCATCGCCGATGTCGAGCGGCGTATCGCGGTCGGGAGCACCGCGGAGCGCGCGGTGTACGACGCGTTCGCGGCGTACCGCGCGCTGCTTGCGGGGGCCGGTGAGTATCTCGCCGGTCGTGTGGCGGACCTCGACGACGTGCGGAACCGTATCGTCGCGCGTCTGCTCGGTGTTCCGATGCCGGGTGTTCCGGACAGCGATGAGCCCTATGTCCTTATTGCTCGTGACCTTGCGCCTGCCGACACCGCTCTGCTGGACCCGGCTCTGGTCCTTGGTTTCGTCACCGAAGAGGGAGGGCCGACCAGCCACAGCGCGATTCTGGCGCGGGCGCTCGGCGTTCCGGCCGTGGTCGCGCTGCCGGGAGCGGGTGAGCTTGCCGAAGGCACGGTGATCGCCGTGGACGGCAGCACCGGCGAGATCTTCGTGAACCCGAGTGCGGCGAAGAAGGCCGAGATGGAGGCCGCGGCCGCTGCGCGCAAGGCGGCGCTGGCCGCGTCGACCGGGCCCGGCGCCACCTCGGACGGGCACAAGGTCCCGCTGCTGGCCAATGTCGGTGGTCCCGCCGATGTGCCTGCGGCGGTCGAGGCCGGTGCCGAGGGTGTGGGCCTGTTCCGTACGGAGTTCCTTTTCCTCGACGACAGCAAGAACGCGCCGTCGGAGGAGAAGCAGGTCGACGCGTATCGCCAGGTGCTCGAGGCCTTCCCTGAAGGTCGTGTCGTGGTGCGTGTGCTTGATGCGGGCGCCGACAAACCGCTCGACTTCCTGACGCCGGCCGACGAGCCGAACCCGGCGCTGGGTGTGCGTGGCCTGCGGACGCTGCTCGATCACCCGGAGGTGCTGCGCACGCAGTTGTCGGCGCTGGCGAAGGCTTCCGAGGGGCTGCCCGTCTACCTCGAGGTGATGGCGCCGATGGTCGCGGACCGGGCTGACGCCAAGGCGTTCGCGGACGCGTGCCGTGAGGCCGGCCTCCAGGCGAAGTTCGGGGCCATGGTCGAGATACCGTCGGCCGCTCTGCGGGCACGGTCGATTCTGCAGGAGGTCGAGTTCCTGTCGCTGGGCACGAACGATCTCGCGCAGTACACCTTCGCCGCCGACCGTCAGGTGGGCGCGGTGTCCCGGCTCCAGGATCCGTGGCAGCCCGCGCTGCTCGACCTGGTCGCGCTGTCCGCCGAGGCGGCCAAGGCCGAGGGGAAGAGCTGTGGTGTGTGCGGCGAGGCCGCGTCGGACCCGCTGCTCGCGTGCGTGCTGACCGGTCTGGGCGTCACCTCCCTTTCCATGGGCGCGGCGTCGATTCCGTACGTCCGGGCGACGCTGGCCAAGTACACGCTGGCGCAGTGCGAGCGTGCCGCGGCGGCGGCGCGTGCCTCGGACAGTGCCGAGGACGCGCGCAACGCGGCTCAGGCGGTGCTGTCCGGCGAGTAGCCGGCCCGCGTCGTTGATCGGCTGTCGTCGAGGGGCGCTCCACCTCCGGGTGGGGCGCCCCTCGCGTGGTTCAGTGCGTGTGCCCCGTCGTACGGCCGTCGTCCCCCAGGTCGGGTGGTGTGCAGTAGTCGACGCCGGACTCCGGGGAGATCAGGTCGCCGGACTCGATGTCGGTGCAGTAGGCGTCGAAGACCTCTCCGGCGGTCAGCGGTTCCAGGCCTTCTCCGCGCAGGCGCCAGCCGAAGACACGGTCGGTCGTATCGGGGAGGCTCGTGTCGCGCAGGCGGGTGCGCATGACGAGGCCTCCGGCGCTCTGGGTGGCGATGCCGACGGCCAGGACAGTGGTGAATTCGAGGGCGTCCGTCTCGTCGAGTCGGGGCGTGCCATGGACGTCGTCGTCGGCCCGGAGGACGGCAACGAGAGTTTCCGGCGCGGCGGAGACGCTGCACACGAGGTGGCGCTCTCCGGGCCCCGTGGCGTCGATGATGCGGGCGAGCAGGTCAGAGGCACGCGCGAAGGCCGCCCGGCCGATGTCCTCGCCGCAGGACGCGCAGTTGCCGATGTGGGTCAGGAGTGTGGTCGCGTACTCCCAAGTGGCTTGTCGGACGGCCTCGTCGACGAGGCGCGGGACAAGGTCCGAGAGGGGCTGCCCCTCGTACGGCACGGTGGCGGCCGTCCCGGCGAGCTCTGCCGTGAAGCGGGTGCGGCTGGAGGCGGCGTCCGGGTCCAGGCCGGTGTCGGCGCAGAACTCCGCGTACTCCTCGGGGTCGAAGAGTGCCACCGTGGTGTGGCCGCCCTCGGCCGCGCGTGTCCTGAGCAGGGCTTCCACCTGCTGGAGATAGCCGGCGTGGTCGTCGAAGGTGAACGTGCGGTAGCGCCGCATCTCGGTGAAGTCCTGCTCGTCGGTCAACAGGCCGATGGTGCCGGCGATTTCGCGGCGCAGGACGCGTCGCATGGTCTGGTGCTGGGTGTGCGCCATTTCTCCCCCTGCGTGCAGTCGATCAATGCTCACTCACCGTAACCGGCGGCACTGACAATGCCCGTGGAGCCGGTGCGCCGGCGCACGTCGCTCGGCTGGAAGCCGCTGGGGCCTCGCGGGCGGCGGCTGATCAGGCCCGCTCGCGGGCCAGGTTCTCGTAGAAGCGCAGCAGTTCGACGCTGTCCACGGAGCCGAGGTTGACGGCCTTTTCCAGCGGGGCGCCTTGGAGCAGGCGCTTGACCGGGACCTCGATGCGCTTGCCGGTCAGGGTGTGCGGGACGCCGGGCACCTCGATGACTTCGTCGGGGACGTGCCGTGGTGAGAGCTGTTCCCGGATGGTCTGCTTGATCCGGGCCCGGAGGGCGTCGTCAAGCACGGCGCCCGGGGCGAGGTGCACGAACAAGGGCATCCAGTAGCCGCCGTCGGGCTGTTCGATGCCGATGACGAGGGACTCGCGGATCTCCGGGAGGCGTTCGACGGCCTCGTAGATGTCGGCCGACCCCATGCGCACGCCCTGGCGGTTGAGCGTGGAGTCGGAGCGGCCGTGGATGACCACCGAGCCGCGTGAGGTGACGGTGATCCAGTCTCCGTGGCGCCAGACTCCGGGGTACATGTCGAAGTAACTGTCGTGGTAGCGGCTGCCGTCGGGATCGTTCCAGAAGTGGATGGGCATGGAGGGCATCGGATTCGTGACGACCAGCTCGCCGACCTCGTCGGTCAGGGGTTTGCCGCTCGGGTCCCAGGACTGGAGGTCGGTGCCGAGACAAGGGGCCTGGAGTTCGCCGATGTACACCGGGAGTGTCGGTACGGCTCCCGCGAAACAGGAGCACACGTCGGTGCCGCCGCTGACGGACGCGATCCACAGGTCGGCCCCGCTCGCCGCGAACTCGTCGTGCAGCCAGCGGAACCCGTCCGGCGGCAGGGGCGAGCCGGTGGTGGCGACGCACTGCACGCGCGAGAGGTCGAAGTCGCGGGAGGGATGCACGCCGGCCTTGCGGCAGGCCATGACGTACGCGGCGGAGGTGCCGAAGAGGGTGGCCCCCGTGCGTTCGGCGATGCGCCACTGGGCGCCCGTGTCCGGGTGGCCGGGGCTGCCGTCGTACAGAACGATCGTGGTGCCGGTCAGCAGCCCGGAGACGAGGAAGTTCCACATCATCCAGCCGGTGGACGTGTACCAGAAGAAGCGGTCTTCGGGCCCCAGGTCGCAGTGCAGGCCGAGCTGCTTGAGATGCTCGACGAGGATGCCGCCCTGGGACTGGACGATGGCCTTGGGCAGGCCGGTCGTGCCGGAGGAGTAGAGCACCCACAAGGGATGGTCGAAGGGGACCTCTTCGAAGACGGGCTCCGTGTCCGCGGAGGTCAGCGCGGACCACTCCAGGGCGCCTTCGGGGGCTTCGGTACCCAGCAGCGGGACGTGGACCACGGCCCGCAGCGTGGGCAGTTCACGGCGCAGCTCGGCGACGGTGTCACGGCGGTCGTGCTCTTTTCCGCCGTAGCGGTAGCCGTCGACGGTGAACAGCACGACCGGTTCGACCTGCTGGAAGCGGTCGAGGACGCTGCGGGCGCCGAAGTCGGGCGCGCAGGACGTCCAGACGCCGCCCACGGCCGCGGTGGCGAGGAGGGCGACGACGGCCTGCGGCACGTTCGGGAGGTAGCCGCTGACGCGGTCTCCGGGGCGTACGCCGAGGGTGCGCAGTTCGGCGGCCAGGGAGCCGACCTGACGGCGCAGCTCGGACCAGCTGACGGGGCGCGGTTCGTGGGTCTCGTCCACGTACAGGAGTGCGGGTGCGTCGGGTCGGGTCTCGGTCGCGCGCAGGGCGTGTTCGGCGTAGTTGAGCGTGGCCCCGGGGAACCACTGGGCGCCCGGCATCGAACGGTCGCCGAGCACGCGCGCGTAGGGCGTGGAGAACCGTACGTCGAACCACTCGGTGACGGCCTGCCAGAAGGTGTCCAGCTCTTCCACGGACCAGCGGTGCAGGGCCGCGTATCCGCCCTCCGCGGGGGCGCCGTGGTGCTCGGCCGCCCAGGTCTGGAACCGGGTCATCTGCGCCTGGGCGATGCGTTCTGGGGCAGGCTGCCAGAGCGGTGAGGGGTTCGCTGAGGACATGGGGGCGGCTCCCGGACTGTGCGCGTCGTGTGCGTGTGTCGCGCACGGGCTGGGGTGTGCGCGTCACGCGGCTGACACGGACGATGCCACGTGATCGACTTCCGCACCAGAGTGCGCCGCACGTGGGCCGGGTCGTGAAGATGTGGTCCTACTGCGGGTGAACGCTAGTTGAACGACTCACCGATACGAGGCGGTCAATGGCAGGCTGAGCAGCATGGACGGTCGTGACCTGGTGCGTTCGGTGAAGGCGGTTGGTTCGGCGGGGGCGGCCCAGGGGTGGCGTACCGTGCGGGCGGCGTGGCGCAGGAGGCGTGCCGACGCCGCTGGGCTCACGCCACGAGGTGCCGAGCGAGCGCGTGTTCCCGGGCCCGTGCGGGACGTGGAACCGGCTCCCGGCGGCGGACTCATCAGATTCGCCCGATCGGAGCTGCGCGTTGTCGTCACCGTGAGCGGAGCCGTCTTCTGGGGCTGGGACGGCGCCGGGCCCGAGCCGTCGTACGCGCTCGCGGGAAGCTCCCCCGAGCCGGATCCGCGGGCCGTTCTGGAGCCGGACAAGGACGGTGCCTGGCGGGTGGTGGCGGAGCGTGTGACGGTCGTCGTCTCGCGGCACGGCGCCGTGGAGGTGTGTACGCCGGGTGGGGTGACGCTGCGTCATGATCTGCCGCCGCGGTGGTGGGAGCCGGTCGGCGGGGGCGCCGCTCGCTGGGTGCAGCGAGCCGAGGTCTCCGCGGACGCGCGGTTCTTCGGTCTGGGCGGGCGCGCGTCGGGGCCACGGCTCCGCGACGGCACGTACCGGCTGTGGAACACCGATCCGGGGCACGCCTTCGGCCCCGGCGACGACCCGCTGTACATCACCATGCCGGTCCAGATGGTGGTGGCGGACGCGGGCACGCATCTCGTGTTCCACGACAGTACGTGGGACGGCAGGGTGACCTTGCGCGAGGGCGAGGAGGGGGCGGGGTCGGGGCACGACCGGGCCGGGACGAGCGAAGTGCGAATGGACGGTGGGCCGCTGCGCTGCTGGGTGATGGTGGGCACCCCCGCGCGCGTGCTGCACACCTGGGCGTCGCTCACCGGTGCGCCCGCGCTGCCGCCGGCGTGGGCGCTGGGACACCATCACGCGCGGTGGGGTTTCGGCAGCGACCAGGAGGTACGGCGGATCGTCCTCGGCTATCACGAGCACGGGCTGCCGCTGGACGCGGTCCATCTCGACATCGACCACTACGACGCGCATCAGGTGTTCACGGTCGACGGGGAGCACTTCCCGAAACTGCCGGTGCTCGCCGAGGAGTTGCGTCGGGACGGGATCCGGCTGGTGTCGATCGTGGATCCGGCGGTCAAGGCCGAGCCGGGAAACGCGGTGTACGACAGCGGGACGGTGGAGGACGCGTTCGTGCGGGACTCCGCGGGGAGGCTTGTGCGCGGCGTCGTCTGGCCGGGCGAGGCGGTGTATCCGGACTTCACACGCGCGCGTGTGCGCCGTTGGTGGGGCGAGCTCTACGAGGAGCGGCTCGCGAAGGGGTTCGCCGGTTTCTGGCACGACATGAACGAGCCGGTGTCGTTCACGGCCTTCGGGGAGTCCACGCTGCCCCGATCGGCGCGGCACGACATGGACGGACGTGGCGGCGACCACCGTGAGGCGCACAACGTGTACGCCCTCGGTATGGCACGGGCCGGCTACGAGGGGCTGCGTGAACTGACGCCGCGGGAGAGGCCGTTCATCTTCTCGCGCTCCGGCTGGGCAGGTATGCAGCGCTACGGGGGGACCTGGTCCGGTGACGTGGCCACGGGGTGGCCGGGGCTGCGGGCGTCGCTGTCGCTGGTGGTGGGGCTCGGGCTGTGCGGAGTGCCGTACTCGGGCCCGGATGTGGGCGGATTCGACGGCAGCCCGTCACCCGAGCTGTATCTGCGCTGGTTCCAACTCGGCTCCTGTCTGCCGCTGTTCCGTACCCACGCGTCCCTGCGGGCCGGTCGCCGGGAGCCCTGGGAGTTCGGCGCCGAGGTCCTCGAGCACGCGCGCGTGGCTCTCGTCGAGCGGCGCCGGCTGCTGCCGTACTTCGTGACGCTGGCGCAGCTGGCGCATCGTACGGGGGCGCCCTATGTGCGGCCGGTGTGGTGGGGTGCGCCCGAGGACAGGGCGCTGCGCGACTGCGAGGACGCTTTCCTGCTCGGCGACGCTTTGCTGGTGGCACCTGTGCTGGATCCCGGCACGGGCCGGCGCGCCGTGCAACTGCCTCGGGGGCGCTGGTACGACACGGTGACCGAGCAGGCGTACGAGGGGCCTGCCCAGGTGCTGCTCGACGCTCCCCTGTCCAGGATTCCGGTGCTGGCGCGGGCGGGCGCCGTCGTCCCCGTGCGCGGCGACGACGGCGGCCTGGAGCTGGAGGTGTGGGCGCCCGCGCGCGGAGGCGCCGGAGGCGGCCTCGTGGTGCCGGACGCGGCTGACGGATGCGACGAGCCGGAGATCGAGCGGTATGTGACGCGTTGGAAAGGGAGGCGGGTGGTCGTCGAGCTCGACGGGCGGGACGGCCTGAGCGAGCCGTCCCGTCCCGTACGGGTCCGGGGGCTGGGGTCGCTGTGAGAGCTGAGGGCGCTGTGACCCGCCGGTAAGGTCCCCTGGGCCTCCCGGTGTCTCTCAGATGTACCGGCCCTCGAAGAACGCGCGCGCGGCCGAGGTGTGCAGCGGGAAGGCGAGCTCCGTCGCCGTTCGGAGCAGATGCCAGCCCTCGGTCTCGTCCGTCGTGGCGGACGGCGGCAGGTCGGCGGCCGGGCGTTCCGGGAGGAGGCCGAAGAGCAGGAGGTGGCCGTCGGGGGCGCTCATCGCGTCGGCGAGCCGTACGTCGCGGCTCGCGGCGTCGATGCCCGTTTCCTCCTTGAGCTCGCGGACGACGGCGTGCCGCCAGTCCTCCCGCTGGTCGATGAACCCTCCGGGCAGAGCCGTGCCCCCGCGCGCGGGGGCGATGGTTCGGGTGATGACGACCAGAGCGGTGCCCCGGGTGTCGTACACGGGCTGCAGGGCCACCGCGACCGGGAGTGGGTTGCGGTAGGCCACGCTGCCACAGGCGGCACAGGTGCGGGGCCAGCCGGAGACGCCCTCTCCGTAGGGCACCCCGCAGCTCGAACAGTGGGAGTCCGGCACGGAGTCGGAGGACGGATTCTGGGATGGGGACACGCCGCGGACCTTATCCGATCACCACACGGGCATCTCCGGGGGCCGCCTCAGTGGGACGAGGTGAGGGACTTCCTGGACACCGGGAAGTCGAAGTAGGTGTCCGGGTAGAGCTCCGGCTTGTAGGTGAAGTGCCACCACTCCTCGGGCAGGTTCACGAACCCGAGGTCTTCGAGGGTGTCCTTCAGCAGCAGCCGGTTGGCGCGCTGTTGCCCCTGGACGCGCGGGTCGAGGGTGTGCGACAGGGTGTCGAAGCAGTCGTAGCCGGTGCCCATGTCCACGGAGTTGTCGGGAAAACGTTCGGTCTGGGGTGCGTAGCAGGGCACGAGGGTGTCCCCGGGGACGTACGGCCGGGTCGGTTTCGCCGGGAGCCGCACGAGTGTGAGGTCCATGGTCGAGCCGCGGCTGTGGCCGGACTTCTCGGCGATGTAACCGTCCTCGAACAGCCGGGTCTTGTCGACCCGCGGGTAGAACTCGCCCTTCATGTCCTCGTCGTCCAGGTCCTCGGCCCATCGGACGAAGTGGTCCACGGCGCGCTGCGGTCGGTAGCAGTCGTACACCTTGAGGGAGTAGCCCCGGCGCAGCAGCTTCACCTGAGCCTTGTGGAGTGCTTGTGCGGCGGGTTTGGTGAGGATGCAGAGGGGCTGTCGGTAGCCGTCGATGCGCTCGCCCACGAAGTTGTGCGGGGTGAAGTACCGGATCTCCTGGATGATCGTCCGGTCTACGGTTCGAAGGGCCACGAAGCCCTCGGGCGCCTTGGGTTGCGGCTTCGCACGGGCGGTGGCGGAGGCGGCGGTGACGGCGAGCAGGGCGGCGAGCGCGGTGACGAGGCCGCGTACCGCGATGGGGAGTCGTCTCATGCCCCTTGCGTCTATCAGGCCGGGTCCCCTGAAGGAAGCGGGCGAGCACCGTCCGCGGCCCGGCAGCAGGCCGCCGCCAGCGTCGGGGCCGATCAGGTGAGGGACGGCCGGAACCACCCCCGTGGGCCCCGGCCGTCCCTACCGATACTCCGGACGCTCAGGAGGACCTCAGCGGTTCTCCTGACGCACTGCCCAATCGAACCGGCCCATGGCACACTTCTGACGAACCGTCAGATGCAGTGCGAGGGAGGGACCTTGTCACACACCCGCACACCCGTGGTCACCGGCTGGTTCACCGGCGAGGGAGACGCCTTCCGGCTGCTCGGCACGCGCTGCTCGGCCTGCGCGACGGTGTTCTTCCCCCGTGAGGACGCCTTCTGCCGCAATCCGGGTTGCCCGGGCGGCGAGCTGGCCGAGGTCCCGCTGTCCCGGCGGGGCCGCGTCTGGTCGTACACCGACAGCCGGTACCGGCCACCGTCACCGTACGTGTCCGACCCGGAACTCGAATGGCAGCCGTACACGTTGATCGCTGTGGAGCTGGAATCCGAGCGGATCGTGGTACTCGGGCAGACGGTTCCCGGGGTCACCGTCGCCGATCTGACGGTGGGCATGGAGGTGGAGGTCGTCCCGGGCGTGCTGAACGAGGACGCGGAGACGACCTGGACGACGTGGCACTGGCGGCCGACGGGGGTGACGGCGTGACAGGAGAGGTGGCGGTGCTCGGCGCGGGCATGCATCCCTGGGGCAAGTGGGGGCGCGGTTTCGTCGAGTACGGGACGGTGGCGGCGCGCGCGGCGCTGGCCGACGCCGGTGTCGACTGGCGGGACGTCGGTTCGATCGTCGGCGCGGACACGGTCCGTGGCGGCTATCCGGGGTACGTTGCCGGGGCGACGTTCGCGAAGGCGCTGGGCTGGCAGGGCGCGCGGGTGGCCAGTGTGTACGCGGCGTGTGCCTCGGGGGCCCAGGCCGTCAACACCGCGCGGGCGCAGATTCTTTCCGGTATCGCGGACGTGGTCCTCGTGGTGGGTGCGGACGCGGCTCCCAAGGGGTTCTTCCGGCCGGCGGGCGGTGACCGGGCCGACGATCCGGACTGGCTGCGGTTCCGCGTCCTGGGGGCGACGAATCCGGCGTACTTCGGGCTGTACGCGCGGCGGCGGATGGCCGTGCACGGGGACACGGTGGAGGACTTCGCCCAGGTCAAGGTGAAGAACGCCGCCCTGGGGGCGCTCAATCCGAACGCGCGGTACCGCAAGCGGGTCACCGCCGAGGAAGTCGCCGCCTCGGCGGTGGTCGCCGATCCGCTGCGGCTGCTCGACATCTGCGCGACCTCGGACGGCGCGGCGGCGCTCGTGCTGTCCAGCATGGAGTTCGCGCGGCGCCATGGGGCCGGGAATCCGGTGCGGATCCGCGCGGTGTCCACGGTGACACCGCGTTTCCCCAACACGGTTCTCGATCTGCCGGACATCGCGACGGACTCCGCGGTCGCGGTGGAGCCGGCGGCCGAGACGTTCCGCGCCTCGATCGCCCGGGCGGCGTACGAGGAGGCGGGCATCGGCCCCGAGGACCTCTCGCTCGCCGAGGTCTACGACCTGTCCACGGCCCTGGAGTTGCAGTGGTACGAGGATCTGGGACTGTGCGGCGAGGGCGAGGCGGCCAAGCTCCTGCGCGAGGGGGTGACAGGGCCGGGCGGGCGCATACCCGTGAATGCCAGCGGCGGACTCGCTTCCTTCGGAGAGGCCGTTCCGGCCCAGGCCATCGCCCAAGTCTGCGAGCTCACCTGGCAGTTGCGCGGTACGGCGGGTGACCGGCAGGTGGCGGGAGCACGGGTGGGAATCACCGCGAACCAGGGGTTGTTCGGGCACGGGTCGTCCGTGGTGGCGGTCCGGTGACACCCGTGTGTCCCGCACCGTGGCAACTGCGGAAGGCTTCCGTACGGTCCTGAACCGTTTCCGCACGCGACCTTGACGGCCCTTGACCCCCGGTGAACACTTCCGGATGTCAGTCGGCCTCGCCGCATTCCGGCGTATTCAGGCACTGCGCCGCGCGGGCCTCGCCTGCGCCAACGGGCCATTCCCACGGGCGAGTCGGCTGCGACGGCACGCTCGTCACGGACGCCGGGCGGGGCACGGGACCTCCTGCCTTCGGCTGAAGTAGCCATGGGAAACGCACCTGCACGGTGGCCCGGGGCGGACAGCCCCGGGCGAGGGCCTAGGAGCCGCCATGAGCAATGGAGACATATTCGTCGGTGAGGTCATCGGCACAGCGATCCTGATTCTCTTCGGCGCCGGGGTGGTCGCCGCCGTCGTACTCAACTACTCCAAGGCGAAGGACGCCGGCTGGGTCGTCATCGCGTTCGGCTGGGGCTTCGGTGTGATGGCCGGGGCGTACACCGCGGCGCCGCTGTCCGGCGGGCACCTCAACCCGGCGGTGACCATCGGTATCGCCATCGACACCGGGGACTGGGACAAGGTCCCCGTCTACATAGCCGGGCAGATGATCGGCGCCGCCCTCGGCGCGGTCCTGTGCTGGCTGGTCTACCTCGCACAGTTCCAGGCCAACGCCGAGGAGGACAAGGCGCTCCCCACGCTCGGGATCTTCTCCACCTCGCCCACGATCCGCAATCCCGTGGCGAACCTCATCACGGAGATCATCGCCACCGTCGCTCTGGTCCTGCCGATCCTTGCCTTCGGCCTCACCAAGGGTCTCGGCGAGTCCGGCACGGCGATTCTGATCGTCTCCTTCCTGGTCGTGGGCATCGGCCTGTCCCTCGGCGGTCCCACGGGATACGCCATCAACCCGGCCCGCGACCTGGGCCCACGCATCGTCCACGCCCTGCTCCCGATCCCCAACAAGGGAACCTCGGACTGGAGTTACGCCTGGATCCCGGTGGTGGGACCGCTGATCGGCGGTGCGCTGGCGGGGCTCATCTTCAACGCAGCCTTCTGAAGGATCCGACGAAGGGGACGTCATGACGGACAACGCCGAGAAATACGTCGCCGCAATCGACCAAGGAACCACCTCAAGCCGCTGCATCATCTTCGATCAGGACGGTGCGATCGTCGCCGTCGACCAGCGGGAGCACCGCCAGATCTTTCCCAAGCCGGGCTGGGTGGAGCACGACGCCACCGAGATCTGGTCAAAGGTGCAGGCCGTGGTCGCGGGGGCGATCGCGAAAGCCGGGCTCCGCGCCGACCAGGTCAGCGCGCTGGGGATCACCAACCAACGGGAGACGACGGTCCTGTGGGACCGCGCCACCGGCAAGCCCGTGCACAACGCGATCGTCTGGCAGGACACCCGTACCTCCGCGCTCTGCAACCAACTCGGCGGCTCGGACGGGCAGGACCGTTTCCGTGAGCAGACCGGCCTGCCGCTGGCCAGCTACTTCTCCGGTCCGAAGGCGGCCTGGCTGCTGGACAACGTGCCAGGGCTGCGGGCCCGCGCGGAGCGCGGCGAGATCGCCTTCGGCACGATCGACTCCTGGCTGATCTGGAACCTCACCGGCGGCACGGACGGCGGTCAGCACATCACCGACGTGACCAACGCCGGGCGCACCATGCTGATGAACCTCGAGACCCTTCAGTGGGACGCCTCGATCCTCTCCGCGATGAACGTTCCCGAAGCGGTCCTCCCGGAGATCAAGTCCTCGTCCGAGGTGTACGGGACCGCCGTGGGGCAGCTAGCCGGCGTGCCGGTCGCCTCCGCACTCGGCGACCAGCACGCGGCGGTGTTCGGTCAGGCCTGCTACGACGTGGGCGCGGCCAAGAACACCTACGGCACGGGCAGCTTCCTGCTGCTCAACACCGGGAACCGGCCCGTCGCTTCGAAGAGCGGGCTGCTCACCACCATGGGCTACAAGATCGGCTCCGAGGCGCCGGTGTACTGCCTCGAAGGGTCGATCGCGATTACCGGCGCCTTGGTGCAGTGGTTCCGTGACCAGCTCGGCATCATCCGTACGGCCGACGAGATCGAGACGCTGGCGGCGACCGTGGACGACAACGGCGGCGCGTACATCGTGCCTGCCTTTTCCGGGCTGTTCGCGCCCTACTGGCGCTCCGACGCGCGCGGTGTCGTCACCGGTCTCACGCGGTACGTCACGAAGGCCCACCTCGCCCGTGCGGTACTGGAGGCGACGAGCTGGCAGACGCGTGAGGTCGTGGACGCCATGTTCCAGGACTCCGGGGTGCGGATCACGACCCTGAAGGTGGACGGCGGCATGACCAAGAACAACCTCCTGATGCAGCACCAGGCGGATGTGCTCGATGTGCCGGTGATCCGTCCGAAGGTCTCCGAGACGACCTGTCTGGGCGCCGCGTACGCGGCCGGCCTCGCGACCGGCGTGTGGAACGATCTCGACGAGCTGAAGTCGCACTGGCAGAAGGACGTCGAGTGGACGCCGTCCATGGAGGCGTCGGTTCGCGACCGTGAGTACCACAACTGGCGCAAGGCGGTGGAGAAGAGCCTGGGCTGGCAGGAGGACGACGCGTAGCGCTCCGAGGGAGAGTGCGGTCGTAAAACTGCGCTCCAGGGCACGTACGGCCCGTACCCCGGTCGGCGGGGGTGCGGGCCGGGTGTTTCAGGTGGTGACCGTCTGACGGCGCGTGGCCGCGTACGCCATGGCGTGCTTGACGACGCCGATGAGGACCTCCTTGACCGATTCGCGTTCGCGCGCGTCACACAGCACGAGGGGTACTTCGGGGTCGAGGTCGAGGGCCTGACGGACGTCTTCGACGGGATAACGGGCGGCGTCCTCGAAGCAGTTGACGCCCACCACGAAGGGTATGGAGCGCCGCTCGAAGTAGTCGACCGCGGGGAAGCAGTCCTCCAGGCGGCGGGTGTCGGCGAGTACGACGGCGCCCAGCGCGCCGGTGGCGAGCTCGTCCCACAGGAACCAGAAGCGGTCCTGACCGGGCGTACCGAAAACGTACAGAACAAGGTCCTCGCGAAGGGTGATGCGGCCGAAGTCCATGGCGACCGTGGTGGTGTGCTTGCCCTCCACGCCGCTGGTGTCGTCGACGGGGCGGCCCGCCTCGGTGAGCCGTTCCTCGGTGCGCAGTGGCTTGATCTCACTGACCGCGCCCACCATCGTCGTCTTGCCCACGCCGAAGCCGCCCGCCACGAGGATCTTGAGCGTGACGGGCTCGACGGGGGCCTTGCCGCGTTCAGAACGCCCGAGGATCATCGGTCTTTTCTCCTGCTTCCGTTGCTTCAGTTGTGTCGTGCGGTGGTGGACCGTATCCACCACCGCCGGGGGTTTCGATGACCAGTACGTCGCCGGGGCCGACGTCCGCCGCGTCGCTTCCGCCGAGTTCGGTGACCGTGCCGTCCGCGCGCTCCACACGGTTGGCGCCCAGTGCCCCGGGTTCGCCGCCCGCCATGCCGTAGGGCTGGACCCTGCGGTGCTGGGAGAGCGTGGAGACGGTCATGGGCTCGTGGAAGCGGATGCGGCGTACGGCGCCGTCCCCGCCGCGCCACCGTCCGGCGCCGCCGCTGCCGCGTCGTACGGCGAACTCGTCGAGCCGGACGGGCAGTCGCCACTCCAGGACCTCGGGGTCCGTGAGCCGCGAGTTGGTCATATGGGTCTGGACGACGGAGGCGCCGGGGAAGCCGTCGCCCGCGCCGGACCCTGAGGCCACGGTCTCGTAGTACTGGTACCGCTCGTTGCCGAAGGTGACGTTGTTCATGGTGCCGGAGCCCTCGGCCTGCACTCCGAGAGCTCCGTAGAGGGCACCGGTGATCGCCTGGGAGGTCTCGACATTGCCGGCGACGACCGCGGCCGGGGGCTCGGGTGCGAGCATCGAGCCGGCTGGCACGACGATCTCGAGGGGGCGCAGACAGCCGTCGTTGAGCGGGATGTCGTCGGCGACCAAGGTGCGGAAGACATACAGGACGGCGGCGTTGACCACCGAGAAGGGTGCGTTGAAGTTGGTGTCGAGCTGCGGCGACGTACCGGTGAAGTCGATGACGGCGGACCGTTTCTCGCGGTCCACGCGCACGCGGACGCGGATGACCGCGCCGGAGTCGGTCTCGTAGCCGAACTCGCCGTCTTCGAGGGCGTCGATGACGCGGCGTACGGCTTCCTCCGCGTTGTCCTGGACGTGCCTCATGTACGCCTGGACGACGTCGAGGCCGAAATTCTCGATCATGCGGGCCACCTCGTCGACGCCCTTCTGGTTGGCGGCGATCTGGGCGCGCAGGTCGGCGAGGTTGGTCTTCGGGTTGCGCGAGGGGTAGGGCGCCTCGGTGAGGAGCCGTCGCGTCTCGGCCTCGCGCAGGCGGCCGCCCTCCACGAGCAGCCAGTTGTCGAAGAGGATGCCCTCCTCCTCGATGGCACGGCTGTTGGCAGGCATGGACCCCGGAGCGATGCCGCCGATCTCGGCGTGGTGGCCGCGTGAGGCCACGTAGAACAGGATGCGGTCACCCTCCGTGTCGAACACCGGGGTGATCACGGTGACGTCGGGGAGGTGCGTGCCGCCGTGGTACGGATCGTTGACCGCGTACGCGTCCCCGGGGCGCATCCCGGAGCCGCGCCGGCGGATGACCTCCTTGACGCTGGTGCCCATCGACCCCAAGTGCACCGGGATATGCGGGGCGTTGGCTACCAGGTTGCCTTCGGGGTCGAAGAGCGCGCAGGAGAAGTCCAGACGCTCCTTGATGTTGACCGACTGGGCGGTGGACTCCAGACGGGCGCCCATCTGCTCGGCGATGGACATGAAGAGGTTGTTGAAGACCTCGAGGAGAACGGGGTCGGCTTCCGTGCCGACATCGGAACTCTCCGTGACCGCCACGCGTTCCATGACCAGATGCCCGTCGTCGGTCATGGCCGCCTGCCAGCCGTCGTCGACGACGGTGGTCGCACTGGCCTCGGTGATGATCGCGGGACCGGTGACGGTTTCCCCCGGGGGCAGCTCCTCGCGGCGGTGCAGGCGTACGTCACGCCAGGCACCACCTGTGTGGAGACTGACCGTCTCCGGGGCGCCGGGGGTGGTGTCGGGGACGGCGAGGGCGGAGAGATCGGGGGGTTCGGTGAGACCGGTGGCTTCCACGGAGAGGGCTTCGACGACGACCGGACGGTCGAGGGCGAAGGAGTAGGTGGCGCGATGGCGGTCTTCGAAGGTGCGCGTCATGGTGTCGGGCTCGGTCAGCTCGACGACGAGTGCCGTGTCCGTGCCGTCATAGCGCAGCTGGGCCCGGCGGGTGACCTGGATACGCTCCTCGGGGACGTTCTCGGAGAGGAGTTCGGCGCGGGCCGCGCCCTCCAGGTCGTCCGCGGTCTTCAGGACACCGGGCATCGAGGACGCCTTCAGGGGCGCCTCGACGGACTGCTCGCGCATGGCCGTCGTGTCGGCGAGTCCGATACCGAGCGCGGAGAGCACACCGGCCATGGGCGGCACGAGGACCGTGCGGATGCCGAGCGAGTCGGCGACCATGCACGCGTGCTGCCCGCCCGCGCCGCCGAACGTGGTCAGGGCGTACCGGGTGACGTCGTGCCCCTTCTGCACGGAGATGCGCTTCACGGCGTTGGCGATGTTGGCCACGGCGATCTGGAGGTAGCCCTCGGCGACCTGCTCGGGGGTGCGGTCGTCGCCGGTACGGTCGCGGATCTCGCGCGCGAGGGCGGCGAAGCGGTCGCGGACGAGAGCGTCGTCGAGCGGCTGCTCGCCGTCGGGACCGAACACCCTGGGGAAGTGGGCGGGCTGGATACGGCCGAGGGCGACATTGGCGTCGGTGACGGTGAGCGGGCCGCCGTTCCGGTAGCAGGCGGGCCCCGGGTCCGCGCCCGCCGAGTCCGGCCCTACGCGGTAGCGGGAGCCGTCGAAGTGGAGCACGGAGCCGCCGCCCGCGGCCACCGTGTGGATGTCCAGCATGGGTGCGCGCAGCCGCACCCCGGCGATCTGCGTGGTGAAGACACGTTCGTACTCGCCCGCGAAGTGGGAGACGTCCGTGGACGTGCCGCCCATGTCGAAGCCGATGACGCGGTCGAAGCCCGCGAGCTGCGACATGCGCGCCATGCCGACGATGCCGCCCGCGGGCCCGGACAGGATGGCGTCCTTGCCGCGGAACTGCCCTGCCTCGGCGAGTCCTCCGTTGGACTGCATGAACATCAGCCGCACGCCCTGGAGTTCGTCCGCGACATGCTGGACATAGCGCCGCAGCACAGGCGACAGATAGGCGTCGACAACGGCCGTGTCACCGCGCGGGACGAGCTTCATCAGCGGGCTGACCTCACTGGAGAGCGAGATCTGCGGGAAGCCGGTGCGGCGGGCCAGGTCGCCGATGGCCTGCTCATGGGCGGGATGCAGGTGGCTGTGCATGCAGACGACGGCGACGGCGCGGATCCCGGCGTCGTACGCCTCCTGGAGCGCCCCGGCGAGAGCGTCCAGGTCGGGGGCGCGCAGGACGGTGCCATCGGCGGCGATGCGCTCGTCGACCTCGACGACGCGTTCGTAGAGCAGCTCGGGCAACTCGATCGCTCGGGCGAAGATCCGTGGACGATTCTGATAGGCGATGCGCAGCGCGTCGCGAAAGCCGCGAGTGACGACGAGAAGCGTGCGTTCGCCCTTGCGCTCCAGGAGGGCGTTGGTCGCGACGGTGGTGCCCATGCGGACGGATTCCACCGGCAGGCCGCTGTCTTGTCCGGGCTGGGCCTCGCCGGCTTCGGTGAGGAGTTCGCGGATGCCCTCCACGGCGGCGTCGGCGTACCTGGCCGGGTTGTCCGAGAGGAGTTTGCGGGTGAGCAGCAGTCCGTCGGGCCGCTGCGCGACGACATCGGTGAAGGTGCCGCCGCGGTCGACCCAGAACTGCCAGCCCGTCACGTCTGTCTCCCCGATGTCGCGCTGCTCCGACATGCCAGCCGGAGGTGCCGGTCGACGATCGGTCAGATCATAACGGGGGCGGCCCCCTCGGCGGCCGATCAAGGCGGCCGCCGCTGCTCGGCGCAGTCTCGGACCCCGGCCAGGGCGCCCGGAGCGGGCGGTACTGCCCGGCACGGACGTACAACGGGGCCGTACGGCATACGGGACCGTGGAGCGTGTCGGGGGGCCATCGTCCGGCTCGGCCAGCCGGTCACAGCGCCCGGAGGCCGTTGATCACGTCGCGCAGAATGCTTTCGTCCGGCAGTTCGGCCGGGGGCACCGGACGCTTCACATGGACCATCTCCTCATCCACGAGATCGCCTATGAGAACGCGTACCACCCCAATGGGGAGGTTGAGTTCGGCGGCGAGTTCGGCGACCGACTGGGGGGCATCGCGGCAGAGTTCGACGATGTCCACGTGCTCCGGGGACAGCGTGTTGTCCGCGTCCGAGTCGTCGGTGTACGGCTCCGTCACGACCACCGCGATCAGGTCGAGGCGGTGCTGGGCCGCACTGGTGGTGCGGCCGCGTGTCATGGCATACGGACGGACCACCGGTCCGGCCTCGTCGTCGAACCAGTGGGACATCCCCTGACCGTCTCCGCTCATGCCATCCCACTACCCGCCCGAGGGCAGATCGGTGCGCGGAGCGGAGGCCAGATGCACGCCGACCCTCTTGACCAGCAACGTCATCTCGTACGCGACCTGCCCGACATCCGAGTCGGCGGCCGCGAGGACGGCGAGGCAGCTGCCGTCGCCGGCGGCCGTGACGAACAGGAAGGCGTCATCGAGCTCGACGATCGTCTGCCGGACGCTGCCCGCCTCGAAGTGGCGGCCGACGCCCTTGGCGAGGCTGTGGAATCCGGAGGCGACGGCAGCGAGGTGTTCGCCGTCCTCCCTGGTCAGGTCCTTGGAGACCCCCGTGGCGAGACCGTCGCCGGAGAGCACGACCGCCTTGTGGATGCTGGCGACGCGATCCACCAGGTCGTCGAGGAGCCAGTTGAGTTCGCCGGATGCCTTGGCGGTATGGCCGGCGGCCTTCGGTGCGGTCATCGACCGTCCCCCTTTGTCGTTCCTTGTGCTGTGCCGTCCTGGGCCTCGTCGCCCGCGGCGTTCTCCTCGCGGCCGCGCTGCCAGCCCCGCTGCAGCGAGGCCATGCGGCTGCGTACCTGGTCGGCGTCGCGCTCTTCAGGCTCCTTCCCGTCCCCGGCGCCGGCTGTGCCGCGATCGGTGCGCCGGTCGGGGCCGTCCCTCAGCTGTGGCGCCAGGCTGGCCTGGCGTACGCGGCGGGGCAGTGGGGCGGTGCCGCCCTCTCCGGCCGGGGTGCCGGGGCGGCTGTCGCCCGCAGCGGTGCCGCCGGGCGGTGTGCGCCTGGGGAGGAGCGGGGCGGTGTCGCCGGGGGCCGGTTCGGCGTCGAGCCGTGCGGCGTCGCCGGACTCGGCCGTCCCGTTCCGCGGTGCCCTGCCGGGCTCCTCGCGACGGTCCGCCGGTTCGGCGCCGCCGTCGGGCCGTCCATCCGCCTCGCCGCGGTGCGCCGTCGGCGAGTCCGCCGTTTCCCGGCGCGCGGGCAGCCGTCGGGCCGCTCGCGAACGCTTCGGCAGCTTTGGAAGCTCCTCGAGCACGCCCGGTCGTTCGCCCCCCTCGGGCGCCCCTTCGGCCGATTCCATCGGCTTCTCGGCCTCCATGGGCTCGGAGGATTCCGCGCGCCGCTGCTTCGTCTGGGTCACGGGGCGGCCGTGGGAGCTCACGAGTTTGGGTGTCCTGCGGCGCGGGAGCGGCACGGGGTCGGCCGGGTGATCGCCGTCGCCCGGGCGGGCCGGTTCGCTGGGGGCCTCGGGTGCCTGCTGATGCTGCTCGCCCGGCATCGGGACTCCGGCGATGGAGCGGCGCGAGCGGAAGATCCCGCCGCGTTCGCTGTCCTCGTCGCCGAGGGCGCCCGGGAATGCGCCGCCGAGGGCACCCAGGTCGACGGGAGCCTCCAGCTCGACCGGCCCGTCCAGGATGGAGGCCGGCAGCCCCGGGAGCTGGTGGGGAGCTTGAGGGAGCGCGTTCGTACGGTTCTCGTCGTCCTTCTTCGGGGAAAGCGCGCGGTCGAGGCGGAAGCCCACGCCGTTGGTGTCGGGCACGTCGTCCGTCAGCAGCGCATCGGGGATGAAGACCACGGCGGTGGTCCCGCCGTACGGGGACGGCTGCAGGGAGACGCGTACGTTCTGCCGCTGGGCGAGGCGGCTGATCACGAAGAGGCCGAGTCGGTCGGTGTCCGACAGCTCGAACTCCGAGGTCTCGGCGAGCCGCAGGTTGGCGTCGAGGAGCGCCTCGGGGGCCATGCCCAGACCGCGGTCGTGGATTTCCAGCGTGAACCCGTTGGCGACGCGTTCGCCGACCACCTGGACGGCGGTGTGCGGAGGCGAGAACACCGTGGCGTTCTCCAGGAGCTCGGCCACGAGGTGGGTGAGGTCGGCGACGGCCGGGCCGGTGACGGCCATGCGCGGCAGCCGGCGTACCTCGACGCGCTCGTAGTCCTCGACCTCGGCGACGGCGGCGCGGACGACGTCCATCAGCTGGATGGGCTTGCGCCACTGCCGGGAGGGGGCCGCTCCGGAGAGGATCACCAGACCCTCGGCGTGGCGGCGCATGCGGGTGGTCAGGTGGTCGAGGCGGAACAGGTCGGCGAGTTCGTCGGTGTCCTCGGTTCTGCGCTCCATGGTGTCGAGCAGGGTGAGCTGCTTGTGGAGCAGCACCTGGCTGCGTCGGGCGAGGTTCACGAAGACCTCGGAGACACCACCGCGCAGTTCGGCCTGCTTGACGGCCGCCTCGACCGCGGCGCGCTGAAGGGTGTTGAGTGCCTGACCGACCTCGCCGATCTCGTTCTTGTCGTACTCCAGGCGCGGCACTTCGGTCTCCACGTCGACCTGTTCACCCGCGGAGAGCCGGCGCATGACGCTGGGCAGGCGTACGCCGGACGCCTCGTGGGCCTCCAGACGCAGCCCGCGCAGGTCGCGGATGAGGCCGCGGCCGATGCGTACGGACATGAAGAGCGAGATCAGCAGTGCGGCGAGTCCCAGCACGCCGGCGACGACGGCCTTGACGATGATGGCGACCGCCACGGGCTGGACGCGGTCCTGATAGCGGTCGTCCGCCTCGTTGTCGAGCTTGCCGAGCCCGTCGAGGACATGGCCTGCCGCGCTGTCCCAGCTTTTCGCGGTGACTCCGCTCGGGGAGCCACCGGGCGTGGAGGTGATGACGGCCTGCTCCGCCACGCGCAGCGGCGCGGTGTCCGCGTTCTTCCAGTAGCGCACGAAGCGTTCGCGTTCCGAGGAGGGCAGCAGCGGCAGGTTGATGTCGTACATGACGGTGCGCTGGGCGACGAGGTCGGCCACGTCGCGGGCCTCCTCGCGGGTGATCCGGCCGGCGACCAGGGCGGAGCCGAGCAGGGCGTCCTCGCGGGCGAGCAACTCGCGGGCACGCGACACATTGACGAGGGCACGGCCCTGCTTGTCCAGCTCCACCTCGTCGAGGACGTGGAGGTTGCCCATCAGGGCGTAACAAGGGTCGACCAGCCGGTTGTAGAGGTCGAGCGCCTGGGTGCGGCTGACCGTGCCGTCCTCGACGCTCTGGCGCAGCGAGTCGATGCCGTCGAAGGCGTCCAGGACCGCGGTGAGGCGCTCCCCCAGGTCAGGGCCCATCTCGTCCCGCAGGTCGCCGTCCTTGGCGTTCTTGCGGACCTCCGCCATGGCTTCGTTGGTGGCGGTCCGGGTGCGGCGCAGATCGGCCAGGGCGTCGGAGGCACGTGGGTCCGCGAGGTAGACGAGGGTCTGACGGCGTTCGTCCTGCAGGACGCGGACGACGTCGCCGGTGGGGTAACCGACCTTCTGTACAACGGAGGTCACGTTGAACAGCTGATTGGCCTCGCGGCCCGTGAGTACGGTGGCGAAGCCCCAGATCGCCGTCAGGGACACCAGCGGCACGAGGAGTAGCGCCACGATCTTCCGGCGGATGGACTTCCCGCGAAAGCGCATGGCCTCCCCCAGCTCGGCCCCCGGCGCCGGGGGCACACACGTGCGTCAGCAAACGGCGTGAGCCTACTACTGAGGCACAGGGAACTCGAAGGCCCGTCCGGACGGAGTCCGGCCGCGTTTCCTCCGCGTCGAGAACGGGACATCCGGAGTTGTCCGTTCATTACGGGAGATTGCCTCCCTGTGTGCGGCCCACAACGCCGGGCATCAACCCGTTCGCGGACCTGGTCAGTTGGCTGGAATTTTGCGTTCGTCGGGAATCTTCGGGGTACTTGAATCGTCTGTCTGTATGGGAGTTGGACGCGGAATCGACATCAGACGCCACATGCCGCACCCAGGCGGCATAAAAAGGCGCAAGCCGGGCAGCCAATGGGAAATCAGAGTCTCGTGAGACCCGGAGCGAAGCTGCTGGGCGGTGGGGAGTGACGAGTTGATGGGCACGGCGGAGCGGCGTGAGACGACCGATGGGGGTCCCCCCGCTCAAGCGGAGACGAGAGTGGGCGCGGGTGCCGCGACAGCCGTGGCGGCGCGGCGCGGCGCACGGGCTCAGGCACCGGATCGCGACAAATCGGCGGAGGAGTACCAAGAGCGGGCGCGCTACAGGCCGTTGTGGGTCGAGGAGCCCGCGGACAGACGGCGGCTGCCCGACCCGGTGCGCACATCCGCGGTACGGGCCGTCATCATCATCGCCATCACCCTGATCCAGGCGATGGTGGCCCTCCTGTCGACGCTGGCCGGTTCCTGGCTCGCGTTTCCCATGGTGCTGAGCAGCGTGGTGAGCACGGTGGTGGCCACCTGGGGTGCGCTGGACGTATGGGTCACGCGCCAGGTGTGGAACCAGCGCAACGGCGTGGTGTCCATGCCGAGCAGCACGGCGCGGGCCCTGCGGCGCGAGCGGCGCAGGGCCAGGCGCCAGGAGCGGGCGGCGGACCGGGCCAAGGAGCGGATACGCCGGCGGGGCGGCGCGGGGCAGTTGTCGCACTCTTAGGAGGCGGTGCCGCGCTCCAGGGTGCGGCCCCCACCCTCACCGAGCCGTCGTTGCCTCCACCGCGCTTGTCCCGCGCCCCAGTTCGCGTCTGGCGCGCATGAACGGGCGCGGGCGGTCCACGGAGAGAGCACCGCAGTCGTGCGGCCTTCGCGCTCGTACAGGTCGACGAGGCGCTCTTCGATCCGACGATGACTCGAATCCGCGGTTGAGAGGCCGTCAAGGTCCCGTTGGGAGCTCGCTCAAGGAATCGTGGAGAGCCCGATCGAGCAACCATGGACTGAGGAGAGCGCCATGGCCCCCACATACGACGTCATCGTGATCGGCCTGGGCGGCATGGGCAGCGCGGCCGCCCACCATCTGTCCGCGCGCGGCGCCCGCGTGCTCGGACTGGAGAAGTTCGGGCCGGTCCACAACCGCGGCTCCAGTCACGGCGGTTCGCGGATCACCCGGCAGTCCTACTTCGAGGACCCGGCCTATGTACCGCTGCTGCTGCGCGCGTACGAGCTGTACGACGAGTTGGAGCGGGCCACCGGCCGGGACATCGCGACGCTCTGCGGCGGCGTGATGATCGGCCCGCCCGACTCGCTGACCATCTCCGGCTCGCTGCGCTCGGCCAGGCAGTGGGACCTGCCCCACGAGACGCTGGACGCCGCTGGGATCCGCCGCCGCTTCCCGACCCTGAACCCGGACGACGACGAGGTCGCGTTCTACGAGCGGAAGGCCGGACTGGTCCGCCCCGAGAACATGGTCGCGGCCCACCTCCAGCTGGCCACCCGGCAGGGTGCCGAGCTGCACTTCGACGAGCCGATGACCCGCTGGGAGCCCTACAAGGACGGTGTGCGCGTCCACACGGCGGACAACACGTACACCGCGGGCCAGTTGGTGATCTGCCCGGGCGCGTGGGCGCCGCAGCTGCTCACCGATCTCGGGGTGCCGTTCACCATCGAGCGGCAGATCATGTACTGGTTCCAGCCGACCGGCGGCGTCCAGCCCTTCGCGCCCGAGAACCATCCCATCTACATCTGGGAGGACGCGGACGACGTCCAGATCTACGGCTTCCCGGCCATCGACGGCCCGGAGCTGGGTGCCAAGGTCGCGTTCTTCCGCAACGGCACCGAGTGCACACCGGAAACCATCGACCGGACGGTCCACGAGCACGAGATCCAGGCCATGGCGGACCATATGTCCCGCTGCATACCCGCCCTGCCCGGCGCCTTCGTCAAGGCGGCCACCTGCATGTACTCCAGCACGCCCGACGAGCACTTCGTCATCGCGCGCCATCCCGCGCACGCGGATTCCGTGACCGTGGCCTGCGGGTTCTCAGGGCACGGCTTCAAGTTCGTCCCGGTCGTCGGCGAGATCGTCGCCGACCTCGCGCTGACGGGCACCACCGATCACCCGATCGACCTGTTCGACCCCCGCCGCCTCGCCGCCGCGCCCGCCTGAGGAGTACCCACGTCACGGGCAGGACCGCACGGTCGTCGCATGCGACTGACTGTACGCTCCCGAAGTCGTCGAATCCGGAGCTGATATGTACAAATCAGTCGAACTGTTCCACCGTGTTAACGTTCAGGACTTCGACGCCTGCGAGCACACTCAGCCCGCCATGAGTTCGCGGGCCTACCGCTCGGGCGGCGTGCTGGTTCCCAACGAGCACCACATCAGCGCGTTCCACCACTGGCTGACACGGCGGCTCAGCACCGCGGACGGCGCCGAGGGCGTCCCGGAGAACGCGAAGCGCACGGAGAGCACGGAGAGCACGGGCAACGCGGAGAACGCACACAAGGCGGATGATCCCGTGCTGCTGTGAACCACATCACAGCGCGCCCTGCTCATGAATGACTTGGGCAGTCATGGGCAGGCGCCCCACCCCCGTGTCGCGACCATCCGGTGGCTTCATCGGGCCGGGTACCCTCCCGGCACGCACGACAAGGAGCGAGAACCGAATATGGCCCAGCAGGAGACAGACGACTACGACTACGTGGTCGTCGACGGCGGTACCGCGGGTTCCGTCGTCGCCTCCCGCCTCACCGAGGACCCGTCGGTCCGCGTCGCCGTCATCGAGGGCGGCCCGTCCGACGTGGACCGACCGGAAGTGCTGACACTGCGCCGGTGGCTGGGCCTGCTCGGCGGCGATCTGGACTACGACTACCCGACGACGCCGCAGCCCCGCGGGAACTCCCATATCCGGCACAGTCGCGCTCGCGTGCTCGGCGGCTGCTCGTCGCACAACACCCTGATCAGCTTCAAGCCGCTGCCGTCCGACTGGGACGAGTGGGAAGAGGCGGGCGCCGAGGGCTGGGACGCGGTGTCCATGGACCCGTACTACGACCGGCTGCTGAACAACATCGTCCCGGTCGACGAGAAGGACCGCAACGCGATCGCGCGCGACTTCGTCGAGGCCGCGCAGGAAGCCGTGGGCGTGCCGCGCGTCGACGGCTTCAACAAGGAACCCTTCCACGAAGGCGTCGGCTTCTTCGACCTCGCGTACCACCCGGAGAACAACAAACGGTCCTCCGCCTCCGTCGCGTATCTGCATCCCTTCCTGGACCGCCCCAACCTCCAGCTTCTGCTGGAGACGTGGGCGCTCCGTCTGGAGACGGCGGGCGGCCGGGCCACGGGGGTGCGCGTCCGTGCCGAGGACGGTACGGAGACGACCGTCACCGCGGCCCGCGAAGTCATCGTCTGCGCGGGCGCGGTGGACACCCCGCGGCTGCTGATGCTCTCCGGCATCGGCCCCAAGCGGGACCTGGAGGCACTCGGTATCCCCGTCGTCCACGATCTGCCCGGCGTCGGCGAGAACCTTCTCGACCATCCGGAGTCGGTGATCGTCTGGGAGACCCACGGGCCCCTGCCCGACAACTCCGCGATGGACTCCGACGCGGGCCTGTTCGTACGCCGCGACCCGGCCGCCAAGGGCCCGGACCTGATGTTCCACTTCTACCAGATCCCGTTCACCGACAACCCCGAGCGCTTCGGCTACGAGAAGCCGCGCTACGGGGTGTCGATGACCCCCAACATCCCCAAGCCGAAGAGCCGCGGCCGTCTTTACCTCACCAGCCCCGACCCGGCCGTCAAACCCGCCCTCGACTTCCGGTACTTCACCGACGAGGACGACTACGACGGACGCACCCTGGTGGACGGCATCCGCATCGCCCGCGAGATCGCCCGGACCGAACCGCTCGCCTCCTGGCTGAAGCGGGAGGTGTGCCCGGGGCCGGAGCTCACCGGCGACGAGGAACTCGGCGAGTACGCCCGCAAGGTGGCGCACACCGTCCACCACCCCGCCGGAACCTGCCGCGTCGGAGCCGTCGACGACCCGCTCGCCGTGGTCGGTCCCGATCTGACGGTGCGCGGGCTGAGCGGTCTGCGGGTCGCCGACGCCTCCGTCTTCCCGACCATCCCTGCCGTCAACCCGATGATCGGGGTCTTCATGGTCGGCGAGAAATGCGCCGATCTGCTCACCCGAACCACCCCCGGAGACGATGCCTGATGTCCACGTCCATGACGAAAGAGGAACCGGTGCAGGACACCGCTCCCGTGTTCTCCGTACGCAACCTGTGGAAGGTCTTCGGACCCAGGGCCGGGCGCATACCCGACGACGCCGAACTGGCGGATCTGTCGGCCGACGAACTGCGCCGGCGCACCGGCTGCACGGTCGCCGTGCGCGATGTGACCTTCGACGTACGGCAGGGCGAGGTCTTCGTCGTCATGGGCCTGTCTGGGTCCGGCAAATCCACCCTCGTGCGCTGTCTGACCCGGCTGATAGAACCCACCTCCGGTGCGCTGGAGATCGATGGCGAGGACGTCCTCGCCATGGACAAGGCCCGCCTGCGTGAGCTGCGCAGGCACCGTGCGGCCATGGTCTTCCAGCACTTCGGGCTGCTGCCGCACCGCTCGGTGCTCGACAACGTCGCCTACGGCCTGGAGATCCAGGGCATGCACCGGCTGGAACGCCGTGCGCAGGCCATGAAGGTGATCGCCAAGGTCGGCCTCGAAGGCATGGAGCACCGCCGTCCCACCCAGCTGTCCGGCGGCCAGCAGCAGCGCGTCGGACTCGCCCGAGCGCTCGCCGTCGATCCCGAAGTCCTGCTGTTCGACGAGCCGTTCAGCGCCCTGGACCCGCTGATCCGCCGCGACATGCAGGAGGAGGTCATCCGCCTGCACCGCGAAGAGGGCCGCACGATGATCTTCATCACGCACGATCTGAACGAGGCGCTCAGGCTCGGCGACCGGATCGCGCTCATGCGCGACGGGAAGATCGTGCAGTGCGGTTCCCCGGAGGAGATCGTCGCCGCCCCGGCCGACGACTACGTACGGGACTTCGTCCGCGACGTACCCCGTGAGCAGGTCATCACGGCCCGCACCGCCATGCGTCCGGCGCGCGACGACGAGGCGGAGAGCGACGGCCCCGAGGTCACTCCGGTGTGCACGGTCGCCACCGCCATCGAGGCCGTCGCCCGCGCCGGCGCACCGGCGCGGGTGGTCGACGACGGCAAGCTGCTCGGCGTCGTCGACCACGAGGCCCTGCTCGCCGTGGTGGCGGGTCTCGACAGATCGCCGAAGGCGGGTGCGGCCGCATGAGCGCCACGACCCCCACCAAGGCGGACAGACCCAACCCGGAGAAGGTCGGTTCCCCGCCGGGCGGTCCGAGCTCTGCCGGTGCCTGGAGCACACTGCGGGCGCGGCTGTCCGTCATGCGTCCCGCGAGCCGCCGGCTGACCGGCCTCGCCGCCCTCGCGGTGGTCCTGGTGCCCGTCGCCGCCGTGCTGTGGGGCAGCGGCAGCTGGCCCGACGCACTGGGCGTGAACGTCTCGGGGCCGCTCGACGACTTCAACCAGTGGATCGTCGACAACCGCGACACCAGCCCGATCTTCCTCTACTTCCTGCTGCACATCAGCAACACCTCGCTGGACGCGGTCGACGGCGTCTACCAACTGCTGGACTTCCTCGGCTGGACGGGTGTCACCGCCGCCGCCGTACTGCTCGCCTGGCGGGCCGGAGGAGCGGGCCGCTCCGGACTCAAGGTCGCCGCCACCGCACTCGGCGCCTTCGCCGGCTGCGGCCTGCTCCGCATGTGGGACCCGGCGATGGTGACGCTGGCCCTCATGATCGTCGCGGTCGCGGTCTCCGCCCTCGTCGGCTTCCTGCTCGGCCTCGCGGCAGGCCTCTCCGACCGGGTGGACCGGGCCCTGCGCCCCGTCCTGGACACCATGCAGGTGCTCCCGGCCTTCGCGTACCTCCTCCCCTTCGTGCTGATCTTCGGCACCGGCTCACCCGCCGCCCTGCTCGCCACCGTGATCTACGCGGCACCCCCCATGACCCGGCTCACCGCACTGGGTCTGCGGGGCGCCGACCCGGCCGTGCTGGAGGCCTCGGCCTCACTGGGGGCGAGCGGCTGGCAGCGGCTGCGCACCGCCAGACTGCCGCTGGCCCGCAAGGAACTGCTGCTGGGCCTCAACCAGACGATCATGATGGCCCTGTCCATGGTCGTCATCGCTTCGGTGATCGGCGCCGGCGGCCTCGGCGACGAGGTGTACTCCGCGCTGTCCACCGTGGACGTCGGTGCGGCCCTCGCCGCGGGCATACCGATCGTGCTGATCGCCGTATGGCTGGACCGCACGACGGAGGCCGCCGGGGAGTTGCTCGGCGCACCGCCCGCCGCCGACGGACCCCGTGTGCTGCGCCTTCCGGTGTACTTCGGCCCTCGTCCGCTGCGCCTCGGCTCCCGGCTGCTGTACGCCGGACGGATCCGCTGGATCACGGTCACCGTGAGCACCGTGGCCGCCGTCCTCGGCAGCGTGGCGGCCCTCGTGGCGGGCAAGATCGCCGGTGCGGCGGCCTGGCCCGACGCGTGGACCTTCGACATCTCGGGCACCGTCAACGACTTCCAGGCCTGGACGGTCGAGCACTTCCACGCCGGTGTCCCCGTCCTCGGCGGCACCGAGGTCTGGGCGTCCAACTTCACCTCCTGGATACTCAACCCGCTCCGAGACGTCCTCCAGGGCGCCCCGTGGTGGTCGCTGCTCCTGCTGGTCGCGGCCCTCGCCCTGCTGGCCGGCACCTGGCGCACCGCGCTCGGCGCGGCCACGGCCCTGGCGGCCATCGGTGTGCTCGGCGTCTGGTCAGTCACCATGGACACGCTCTCGCAGGTCCTGGCCGCCGTGGCGCTCACCCTGGTGCTGGGCGTCGTCATCGGTATCCTCGCCGCGCGCGTCTCCTGGGTCGAGCGCGCGCTGCGACCGGTGCTGGACGTCCTGCAGACCCTGCCGCAGTTCGTGTACCTCATCCCCGTCGTCGCACTGTTCGGCGTGGGACGCGCCGCCGCGATCACCGCGGCCGTCATGTACGCCCTGCCCGCCGTGGTCCGCATCACCACCCAGGGCCTGAAGCAGACCGACCCGGCCGCGCTGGAGGCCGCCCGCTCGCTCGGCGCCACCGGTATGCAGCAACTTCGCCAGGTCCAGCTGCCGTTGGCCAGGCCCGCGCTGCTGCTCGCCGTCAACCAGGGTGTGGTGCTGGTGCTGGCCGTCGTCATCGTCGGCGGCCTCGTAGGCGGCGGGGCACTCGGCTACAACGTCGTCTTCGGCCTGTCCCGCGGCGACCTCGGGGTCGGCCTGGTGGCGGGCGCCGCGATCGTCTGCCTCGGTCTCGTCCTGGACCGGGTGACCCAGCCCGCCCCGGCGCGGAGGAAGGACGGCTAGACCCCAGTCAGGGTCGGCCGAGCCGGTCGACTCCCTTGCAGAACACGCAAGTTCACCACTGTTCCAGCACAGGCAAGCACGCCCACCCGCAGGAAACCGCAAACGGGCTCGAGCAAGCTCTTGAGAAAGCTAAGGAAGAATTCATCGTGCAGACCAGACAGCGCCGCATATTCCGTTCCGCCCTCGCCGTCGCCGCCGGCCTCGGCCTGACCGCCGTCGCAGGCTGCGGCGCCGCCGACACCGGCAAGTCCACCTCCGCGGGCGGCACCGACACGATCACGCTCACCAAGCCCTCCTGGGTGGGCGCGGAGGCCAACGTGGCCGTCGCCCAGTACGTGTTGGAGAACGAGCTCGACTACAAGGTGACCACCAAGCAGATGGGCGAGGTCATCGCCTGGGACGCGCTCGGCAAGGGCACGATCGACGCCGTCATGGAGGACTGGGGCCACCCCAAGCAGGAGAGGCAGTACGTCGAGGAGAAGAAGTCCGTCGTGTCGGCGGGCGACCTCGGTGTCACCGGCCACATCGGCTGGTTCGTCCCCAAGTACTGGGCCGACAAGAACCCCGATGTCACCGACTACAAGAACCTCGGAAAGTACGTCGACCAGCTCAAGACCTCGGAGAGCGGCGGCAAGGGCCAACTGCTCGAAGGGTCCCCGGACTACGTCACCTTCGACGACGCCATCATCAAGAACCTGAACCTCAACCTCAAGACGGTCTACGCGGGCTCCGAGGCCGCCCAGATCACCCAGATCCAGCAGAACGCCAAGGCCAAGAAGCCCTTCCTCACCTACTGGTGGACCCCGCAGTGGCTCAACAACGAGGTGGAGATGGTCGAGGTGAAGCTGCCCGAGTACAAGGAGGGCTGCGACGCCGACCCGAAGAAGGTCGCCTGCGGCTACCCCAACACCCCGCTGCAGAAGTACCTCAACGCCGACTTCGCCAAGGACGGCGGTAAGGCCGCGAAGTTCCTCAAGAACTTCAAGTGGACCGCGGAGCAGCAGAACGAGGTCGCCAAGATGATCGCCCAGGACAAGATGTCCCCGGAGGCGGCCGCGAAGAAGTGGGTCGACGCCAACCCGGACGTCGTCAAGGCGTGGCTGCCGTAGCCCAAGGCACTGCTGCCGCAGCCCAGGGCACCGCTGCCGTGACCCAAAAGGCACTGCTGCCGTAATCGCAGGCCCTGCTGCCGTGGCCGCGCGCCTTGCTCTCATGAGCCGACGCGTGAAGCAACGGCGTACCGCGTGCGCCCGCCGACCCGCCGACCCGCCTCCCGGCCGACCCGCCCGCTCCGGCGGTCGGCGGTCGGCGGTCGGCGGTCGGCGGTCGGCGGGGCACGCGGTCGGCCCTCTCCCCCGCCCCCTGGGCCTGTCCCACCCTCTCCCGCCGGACAAGCCCTCGGGTCCCCGGAAGCGAGCGAAGGAGTCACCATGCCGGACCTGTTCATCGGCGGCGCCTGGACCGCCGCTCTCGACGAGCGAACCCGTGAGATCCGCTGCCCCGCCGACGGCAGTCCGGTCGCGGTCGTCGACGAGGCGGGAGGCAAGGACACGGCCCTTGCGATCGCCGCCGCCCGGCGTGCCTTCGACGAGGGGCCCTGGCCGGGCACCCCGGCCGCCGAGCGCGGCGAACTGCTGCTGCGCGTCGCCGATCTGCTCGTCCGCGACAAGGCGACACTGGCCCGCGCCGAATCGCTCGACACCGGCAAGCGGCTGGTCGAGAGCGAGTACGACATGGACGACATCGCCGCCTGCTTCCGCTACTTCGGCCGCATTGCGGCGGAGGTCGGCGACCGCGCCGTCGACACCGGCAACCCCGACGCCGAAAGCCGCGTGGTGTACGAACCGGTCGGCGTCTGCGCCCTGATCACCCCCTGGAACTACCCCCTCCTCCAGACGGCCTGGAAGGTCGCCCCGGCTTTGGCCGCCGGAAACACCTTCGTCCTCAAACCCAGCGAGCTCACCCCGCACACCGCGATCCACCTGATGCGGCTGCTCGCGGAGGCCGGACTCCCCGCGGGAGTCGCCAACCTGATCCTGGGGTCTGGCCCCGACGCCGGCGCCCCGCTGGCCGACCACCCCGACGTCGACCTGGTCTCTTTCACCGGCGGCCTCCAGACCGGCCGTCGTCTGATGGCGACGGCCGCGGGCACGGTCAAGAAGGTCGCCCTGGAACTCGGCGGCAAGAACCCCAACATCGTGTTCGCCGACGCCGACTTCGAGACCGCCGTCGACATGGCGCTCACGGCCGTGTTCCTGCACTCCGGGCAGGTCTGCTCGGCGGGCGCCCGGCTGCTGGTGGAGGACTCACTGCACGACCGGTTCGTCGACGAGGTGGTGCGCCGGGCCCGACTGATCCGCCTGGGCGGCCCGTTCGACGAGCACGCCCAGACCGGTCCGCTGATCTCGGCGCAGCATCTCGCCAAGGTGGAGGCGTATGTCGCGGCGGGGCTCGCGGAGGGTGCGGTACTGCGCTGCGGCGGCGCCCGCCCCACGGACCCGGCTCTGGCAGACGGCTACTTCTACCTGCCCACCGTTCTCGACGAGTGCGACGCAGGCATGTCCGTGGTCCGGGAAGAATCCTTCGGTCCGGTCCTCACGGTGGAGCGGTTCACGGACGAGGCCGACGCGGTCCGGCTCGCGAACGACACGATCTACGGCCTCGCCGGCGCCGTCTGGACGTCCGACCAGGAGCGCGCAGAGCGCGTGGTGTCCCGGCTGCGCATCGGCACCGTCTGGATCAACGACTACCACCCCTACGTCCCGCAGGCGGAGTGGGGCGGCTTCAAGCAGTCCGGCTTCGGCCGCGAACTCGGTCCGACGGGGCTGGCGGAGTACCAGGAGCCCAAGCACATCTGGCGCAACACCCACCCGGCCCCTCAGGGCTGGTTCTCGTGATCCACCCGTCGCGGTCGCCCGGCGCGGCCCGGTCGCTCAGGTCGTGGCCGGGGGCTCAGGTGGTGGCGGGCGCTCGGCCGTGGCCGGGCGCTTGAACATCCGGGTCGCCGTGATCTCGCTGTGCACCGCCTCTCCCTCCCCGGCCGGGGCCTGCTGCGGCAGTCCCGGCCGGAGGTGTTCCTCCACGCTGATGTACTTCAGGCCCGCCCGCAGGTCGGCGTCATTGCGGAGCCTGATGACGAGCGGGAACTCCGCGAGCGCGGTCGTGTCGAACAGGCCCGTCGTGTAGAGGAGTTGGACGCCCAGCGCGTCGGACACCGCCCTCTGCAGTTCCAGCAGGTACGTCGCGTTGGCCCGGCCGATGGGATTGTCGAGGAACAGCGTGCCCGCGTGCCTGTGCCTGTCCCGGCCGCGGTCGTTCGAACGCAGCGCGGCCATCGTGCAGTACAGCGCGATGGCGGCGGTGAGCAGCTGACCGCCGGAGAACACGTCGCCCATCTGCCCGACGGGGACGCGCTCGGCGCGCAGTACGGCGTCCGGCTTGAGGATCTCCACAGCGACGCCCTTCGGCTGGAGGGCCGCGCTGACCCCGCGCAGCAGCAGCGACATCCCGTCGCGGCGCAGATCGGAGTTCTTCTTGACGGCCGCGCGGGTCGCGTCGTCGATGACCTCGCCCAGCCGCTCGGTGAGCGTGGCCTGGTCGGGCTCCTCGAAGCGGATGCGCAGAAACTCCTGCCCGGACCACTCACCGAGTCCTTCGGGCAGACGTGACAGCCGCTGGGCGGACCTGAGCGTCGCCAGCGCCGACTCCACGAGCCCCCTCAATCGGTCCACGATCGAGCCCCGGTTGCGCTCCAGCTGCTCCAACTCGTCGGTGAGGACACGCAGTCGGGGTGCGAAGGCGTCCGCCCACTTCTGGGCGTGCTCGGGCAGCGAGGACGCGGGCAGCTCGCGGATCTGCTGCCGGGCCGGGGTACGGACCTGTTCGTAGCGCGTCGAGTTGGCATGCCGTACGAGGACGTCGCTCGCCTCCCGTACGGCGGCCTCGGCGGCGGAGAGATCGGCGGCACAGCCGCGCAGGGAGCGGCGGGTCTCGGCGGCGGACTGCCGGGCTTCTTCGAGCGTGCCGGGGTAGGGCTCGGTCTCCTCCGGCTCGTCGTCCGGTGCGTGCTCGCGCAGAAGGTCCCGGAGCAGGGCGGCCGTCTCGTCGAAGCCGCCGGCCGCGTCCTCGGCGGCGCGGTGGGCGTCGAGCAGCTCGGCATGGGCCTCCCGGGCCTGGCTCAACGCCTCGGTGCGGGTGGCGAGTTCGGCGGTGGCCGTGCGCAGCAGGCTCTGTGCCTGCTCGGTGTCGCGCGGGAGCAGCTCCTCCGGCAGCTCGGTGTGCGCCTCGCCGTCCGCGGGGGCGTGCCGCTCGGCCTCGCCTCGCAGCCGCCCGAGCTGCTCGCTCGCCGTGGACATACGGGTCTCCAGCAGCTGGACGAGCTCCTCGGCACGGGCGGCCGCGGCCTGCCGGGACGGCCCGTCGGATCCGTCCGGGGACTCCAGGAGCTGTGCCGCGCGCGTGCGCACCTTGTTGCTGAGCCGGTCCAACTCGGCGAGCGCGGCGCTCTCGTCGCCCTCGGCCCGCGCCTGCTCGGCGCGCAGATCGGCACCGACGCCGACCTTCTCGTAGAGCTGCGAGGCGGCGCGGTAGGCCTCTCGGAGGGCAGGCAGCGAAGGCTTGGGGAGCGTCCCGTCGGAGGCCTTGTGGCCTTCCTCGCCCTCTCCCTCCGGCGGCCCGTCCCCCGATGCGTCGTCGGGGACGCCTGCGATCTCCGCGCGCTCGGCGCGCAGCGTGCGGGCCGTTCGGCGGGCGTCGTCGGCGGCGCGCTGGGCGGCACGCCGGTCCTCGTCGGCGGCGCGGGCCCGCTCCAGACAGGACTGGGCGCGGGCCTCCGATTCCGTTGCCTCGTCGGCGAGTTCACGCAGTTTGACCTGCCAGCCGGCGCGTTCGCGCAGCCGGAAGGCGAGTCCGGCGAGTGCATCGGCGGCGCGCCGGGCTCGCTGCGCGGCGTCCTGTCGCTCGTCCCGTACGCGGGTCGCGTCGGACGCGGCCTCGTCGGCCTCTGCCCGCGCGGTACGTGCGTCGGCGAGCTCGGCCTCGGCCTCCTCGGCGAACGCGCGCGCTTGGTGTGCGGCCGCGGCGAGTTCGGCGAGCCGTCCCGCCGGGCATCCGGTCCGCCAGGACGCGAGCCGGGCCGCCAGCTCCCGGTCCTTGGCCAGCCGGGCCGCCAATTCCCGGATCTCCTCGTCCCGTTCCGTCGCGCGCGTACGCAGCGCCTGCCGCTCCTCGTCGGCGGCGTGCTCGTCGTGCATGGCCGGGTTCGGCGGCACGAGGAACACATCGCCGCCGCCGTCGCCCGCTTCGGGCGCCGGGGTCGGGGCGAGCAGCGCGGCGGCCGTGCCGACGGCCACGGCGGACCGGGGCAGGAGCGCGGCGTCGGCGAGGGCTTCGCGGGCCCGCGCGTGTGTGTCCGGGTCCGTGATGATCACGCCGTCCACCAGCTCCGGCCGCGCGGCCAGCACGCGCGCGTGGTCGACGGGGTCGACGGCCTGGGCGAGATAGCGCCAGCCGGGGAGTGCGGGGATGCCGTGCTCGCCCAGGTATTCCACGGTGGCCAGGACGTCCGGACCGGGGGGCAGCAGCCCGCCGTCACCGAGTGCGCCGAGGATCCTGGCGTCATCGGCCGCGGCGGTCCGCAGTTCGAAGAGCTGCCGCTCGGCGGAAGCCACCCCGTCGTCGAGCAACTGCCTCAGCTCGTCGGCGTAACGGTCCAACTCTTCGGCGGCAAGGGGACCTTCGGCCGACGGCCGCGCGTCGGCGTGGACGGCAGCGCCGGCACCGTCACGCGCGGCGGCGCTGTGGCCGTCAGCGGCGCCGGCGTCCCCGGCGATACCGGTTTCGCCCGCCGCCTCGGCCCCGCCCTGCGCGGCAG
>NZ_VBZC01000081.1:0-36287 GCF_005786655.1 Streptomyces montanus | reverse complement strand
TTACGCCCGCACCGCCCGCCCCACCTCCGCCCGCAACCCCACAAACTCCGGCAACCCCCGCGTACCGATCTGCTCCCGCTTCCCCGGAAGGACCACCGGCAGATCGAGCACGACCCGCGACCCGGGCCCCGCCGAGAGAACAACGACCCGGTCCCCCACATAGACGCTTTCGTCGATGTCATGGGTCACGAGCACAATCGTCGTCCCCTCCGCCCGATGCACCTCGAGCAACAGATCCTCAAGGTCCTCCCGGGTCTGCGCGTCGAGTGAGCCGAAGGGCTCGTCCATGAGGAGCAGCGAAGGCCGGCACACCAACGCCCGTGCGATGGCGACCCGTTGCTGCATACCCCCCGACAGCTGCCAGGGATGACGGCGTCCGGCGCCGTCGAGACCGACCCGTTCCAGCATCCGTTCGGCCTCGTCCCGCCGTTCGGCCCGCCCCATCCCCCGCCGGCGCAACGGCAGCGCGACGTTCTCGCGGACGGACAGCCAGGGAAAGAGCGAGCGCCCGTAGTCCTGGAAGACGACCGCGAGCCGTTCGGGCACCCCGGCGACCGGTTCCCCGTCGATGCTGATCGCACCCTCACGCACGGGCAGCAGCCCCGCGATGGTCCGCAGCAGGGTTGACTTGCCGCACCCGGACGGCCCGACCACGCACAGGAGTTGACCGTCGGGCACGGTGAGGCTGATGTCGTCGAGGACCAGGTGTTCGCCGTAGCGCTGGCCGAGCGAGTCGAGGCGGAGCATGCGGATCGGTCACCTGTCCCGGGAGTGAGGCGCGCCCTCGGTGCCGGTGACGCGGACGTGGAGCAGAAAGGGCCCGTCGCCGTCACCGTGGGCCAGCGCGCGGTCCAGGGCGGCGGGGAGTTCGGCGGGCTGTTCGACATGGGCCGATGGGCACCCGAAGCCGGCGGCGAGGGCAGTGAAGTCGACATCGCCGATGTCGGTGCCGGGCACGGGCGCGATGTCGATACGGCGGCCGAGGGCGCGTACGGCCGCGTAACCCCCGTTGTCGAGGAGGACGTACGTGACCGGCACCCGGTGGCGCGCGGCGGTCCACAGGGCCTGTACGGAGTAGAGGGCCGAGCCGTCGCCGACCACGCACACCACCCGCCGTCGGTCGGCGAGCGCGCGCCCTACGGCCAGCGGGAGGCCCCAACCCAGCGCCCCGCTGCCGGTGGTGAGGAAACCGCCCTCCAGATCGATCCGCACGCGCGCGTGGAGCGCGTCGCGATGGCTGGGCGCCTCCTCGACGAGGACGCGGTCACGGGGCAGCCGCTCCTGGAGCAGGTCCAGGACCAGCTCCGGCGTGATGCCGTCGAGAGCGGACGTATGAGTGGGAGTGGGCGGCCGGCGGACGGGCGGCGGTTTGCGGTCCGACTCCTCCACCAGCGCCGCGAGTTTCCCGAGGGCCGGTTTCAGCGTCGTGACGATGCTCGTCCCTGTGGGCAGCCACGCCGCCTGCTGCAGGTCGCAGTCGAGGTGGAAGAGTTCGGTGCGGGCGGGCAGCGGCGGGCTCTCCGTAGGGAAGTGGTACGTGAACAGGGGCGCCCCCAGGGCGACGACCAGGTCGTACGGCTCAAGGCAGGCCATCAGCCGGTCGGCGGCCGGTGGCAGGAAGCCCTGGAAGAGAGGATGGGATTCGGGGTAGCCGGAGCGGCCGGACATCGGGCTGATCCAGACCGCCGCGCGGGTGCGTTCGGCGAGGGTCCGGACCTCGGCGAGCGCGTTCTCGTCGTCGACTCCGGGCCCGACGACCAGCGCGGGCCGTTCGCAGGCGTCGAGGCGCGCGGCCAGGGCGGACAGCGCGCCCGCGTCGGCGGTGAACGCGCCGTGCACGGCGCGTGGCTCGACGGGCGGAGCCGGCTGGTCCCAGTCGTCCTCGGGGATCGAGACGAAGACGGGACCGCGCGGGTGGGACATGGCGATGCGGTGCGCCTCGGCGAGCACTGCGGGCACATCCGCCGCACGATCCGGCTGGCGGCTGAACTTCACATACGGGCGCGGGAATTGAGCCGGTTCGTCGGCCCCGAGGAACGGGCGCAGCTGGATCAGCGAGCGCGACTGCTGGCCGGCCATGACGACGAGGGGCACGCGGTCGCGGTAGGCGTTGAAGACCGCGCCCAGGGCGTGTCCGACGCCGCCCGCCGAGTGGAGGCTGACCAGTGCCGCGCGCTCGGTGCCGAGCGCGTGTCCCGCGGCCATGGCGACCGCGACGGACTCCTGCAGTCCCAGGACGTAGGTGAAGTCGTCGGGCCAGTCGCGGAACATCCGCAGCTCCGTCGAGCCCGGGTTGCCGAAGAGCGTGGTCATGCCGGTGTCGCGGCACAGTTGGATGACCGCGTCCAGAACTGTTCCCGTCGTCATACGGGCCTCCCTCTGCCGAGCAGCCGCTTCTCGACCGCGAGCAGACCGGTGTTGAGCAGATGTCCGAGCGCGCCGAGCAGGAGCAGGGCCGCCCATACGGTGAGCAGGTCGGAGCGCGTCTGGGCGTCGGTGAGTGTGAAGCCGATGCCGTTGGCCGTGCCCGGCAGCAGCTCCGAGAAGACCATGAGGATGAGGGACAGCGAAAGGCTGAGGCGCAGGCCCGCGAAGATGCGCGGCAGCGCGGACGGCAGGAGCAGCAGCCACAGCCTTTCGGGCGCGGTCAGCCGCAGCACGGCGGCGACTTCCAGCCGCAGTGGATCGGTGTTGCGCGCTCCCTCGGCCGTGTTGATGAGTACGGGCCATACGGCGCTGAAGACGATCGAAGCAAGCTGCATCGGCGTACCGAAGTCGAAGACCACGACGAAGACGGGCACGAGAGCCGGGGGCGGGATCGCCCGCGCGAACTGCAGTACCGGGTTGCAGAGCGCGTACGTCCGGCGCGAGCGGCCGACCGCGATCCCGAGCGCGATGCCGGTGACCGCGGCGATCGCGAATCCGGCGGCCATCCTGCCGAGGCTGGGCAGGATGTTGTCCACGGCGTCGCCGGTGAGGAAGGCGTGGCCGATCGGTCCCGAGAACCAGAGGTCGTAGGCGTGTTGGGCGATGTCGGCGGGGGGTGGGAAGTAGATGCTGCCGTGGGCGCGGGCGATGGCCTGCCACGCGGCGACAGCGGTCGCGAGTACGGCCCAGCGCAGCAGTGCGCTGCGGGCCGCTTCCGCTGAGACGCGGCCGGCCCGGCTCACCGGTTTTCGCCCCCGCCGCCCCTACCCGGTCCCGTCCCCTGGGGCTCCGCCCCAGACCCCGCCAGGGGGCGCTGCCCCCTGGACCCCCGGGTTGTGTCTCGGCTGCGGATCGGTTGTCGCTGGTCGCGCAGTTCCCCGCGCCCCTTACGGGGCGGAGCCCCAGGGACAGGATGGGACGGGTAGGGGCGGCGGGGGCGAAAACCCTCCACGCGGCTCACCCCCGCCCCTGATGCTCAGGAGTCCACGGAAACAACCGCCGCTCACCCCACACCAGCACACTGTTGATCACCAGCCCGAGTGTTCCGGACCACACCACGCCCGCCAGGACATCGCGCGTGCCGTCCGTCGCGAGGCCGGCCTGGGCGATGAAGATACCGAGGCCCTCGCCGAAGCCGGCGAGGATTTCGGTGGCGACGGCCAGGATGAGGGCGATGGCCGCGGAGATGCGGATGCCGGCGGCGATGAAGGGGGCGGTGCCCGGGAGTTCGACGCGCAGGAGTACCGAGAGACGGCCGAAGCCGAAGGCGCGCAGGGTGTCCTTGGCTAAAGGGTCGGTCTCGCCGAGGCCGTAGACGGTGTTGAAGAGGATCGGCCAGACGGAGGCGTACGTGATCAGCGCGACCTTCGTCTGAGTGCCGGAGCCCAGCAGAAGCGACACCAGCGGGATCAGCGCCACGGACGGCAACGGTCGCAGGAACTCGACGATCGCGCGTACGGCGTCATCGACCACGGGCACGCTGCCGAGGAGCAGACCCAGCGGAACGGCGAGGGCGCAGGCGAGGCCGAGCCCCAGCGCCCAGGCGTACAGGGTGGCGCCGACGCCGTCCAGGAAGACCGGGTCGCCTGCCAACTCAACAGCCCGCGCGAGGACTTCGGAGGCGGGCGGCAGATAGCTTCGGCGCACCAGCCCGGCCCGGCTGACCGCCTCGCACAGCCCGAACGCGAGCAGCACACCCAGCCCGCCGAGCAGCAGGTCCTGCCTTCGCCGCACCCGACAGAGCACCGAGCAGCCCTACTTGACCAGGAGCGTCGCGGGATCGACCGGCTTCTTCAACAGGCCCTGTTTCTCCATGAGTTCGGTGAGCCGGGCCAGCTGGCCGGGGTCCGTCGTCTCGGGATACGCGGGCAGATGGATCGACTTGGCCTGGTCCGGGGTCACCTTCGCGTACTTGGGCAGCTGTTCCCGTACGGCCGACGGATCCTCCGTGGCGATCTTCGCGGCGGTGGCGATGGCCCGTTGGAAGGCCGCCGCGGTCTTCGGGTACTTGTCGGCGTACTGACCCGTGGTGACGTATCCGCTGATCGGGATGGACTCCACAGGCGCGGAGCCGCCGTCGACGAGCACCCGGGCGTTCAGCTCCTTCTGGAGGGCGCTGTTGAAGGGCTCGGGCGCGTGCACCGCGTCGACCTGGCCCTTCTCCAGGGCGGGCCCCATCTGCGGGAAGGGGATCTGCCGGTAGACGGGGCGGCCCACGCCCTCCTTGGCGAGGATGGCGTTCAAGGTCAGCGACTGGATGTTGTTGAGGATGTTGACGGCGACCTTCTTGCCCTTGAGGTCGGCGACGCTCTTGATGTCCGAGTCCTTGGGCACGAGGACGTCCATCATGTGCGGCGCGACCCTTGCCCCCTCGGCGAGGACGCGGACGTCCAGGGTCCCCTTCTCGTGCGCCTGCAGGAAGGTGACGTAGTTCGCGCTCGCGATGACGTCCACCTGGCCCTTGGACAGCGCGGGCAGCGCCTGGATGCTCTGCTGGACGGGCTGGATGCGCACATCGAGGCCCTCCTTCTCGAACAGGCCCCGGTCCTGTGCGAGGTAGAGGGGCGCGTCGTCCGCGAGCGGGAGCGCGGCGACGGTGATGGTCGACTTCTCCGGCCCGTTGTCGCCGGGGGCGGGCCCGTCGGAGTGGGACTCGCCGCCGCAGGCAACGGCGGTCATCACCAGGGTGATCGCAACCGCGATCAACTTCCCTGCATCCAAGGGGACTTGACGCATCGTCATGTGGGCATGTCTACCCCCCTGCCGCACCCCCGACGCCCTCACAACGTTCGTTTCAGTGCTGCTGCGGTTTCTGCGGCGTCGCCTCGCTCGGGCGTACGACGACGTATCCCTCTCCCTGCAGCACCAGTTGCACCGCCTCCCCGGAGCCCCCGCGCATCATCGAGCCGATGGACTGTGAACGGTGGAGCGAGGTCTGGAGGCCGGCGGTCCAGCCGACGATCGCGTCCGTGTCGACGTACACCGGCTGCTGCGGCGAGACCGGGATGACCAGCGGGTTGCCCTCGCAGACGAGCCCGAGCCTGCCCTGTCCGGTGAAGACGCTGTTGAACAGGCCGCCGCCGGTGATGCCCGCGCCCTTCACCGTCTTGATCTCGTACGACAGGGAGGCGTCGAAGCACAGCACGTTCCGGCCGTTGACGGTGAAGACGTCGCCGGGGTCGATGTCGACGATGAAGCAGTTCTGCGCCTCCTGTGCGAACCAGGCCTCCCCCTGTCCGCGCACCGCCATGAGCGGCAGCCCCTCGCCGGTGACGACGCGCTTGAGCATGCCGCCGACTCCCTGGCCCTTGCGCTCGAACTGCAGGTTGCCGCGGTAGGCGATCATCGCTCCCTGCCGCGCGAACATCTCGCCCTGGACGGCGTACTTGATCGACTTGGCGTTCTGCACGCTCATGCCCACGGTGGTGGCGGGCTGCACCATGTACTCGCTGGAAAACAAGTCACCCTTCATCCGGGCATCGTGTCCCGGACGTGCACGTTCCGCCAAGGCGCGTCACCACGACGCGCCGGAACGCACGGCGGGGCGGCCGACGCCCGCTCGCGTCGACCGCCCCTGTGGGGGGTGGGCAGCCGTCAGAAGGTCAGCTTCCAGCTGTTGATGGTGCCGGTGTCCTGGGCGGCGACGTCCTGCACGCGCAGCTTCCATGTGCCGTTGGCGGTCTCGCTGGAGGCATTGACGGTGTAGGTGGTCTTGACGTTGTCGGCCGAGTCCGAGCCGCTGGAGGCCTTGAGCCGGTAGGCCGTGCCGTCCGGGGCGATCAGGTCGATCACCAGGTCACCGCGGTAGGTGTGGGTGATGTCGACGCCGACCTGCAGGGCGGAGGGCGCGTTGCCGCTGCGGCCGCTGACCGTGATCGGCGACTCGACGGCCGACCCCGCGTCCGGGATGGAGACGGACGAGGTGCTGGTGAAGGTGGTGCCCCCCGTGGAGCCGCCGGACCCGCTCACCGCCTGCACCGTCTTGGTCGCGTCCGCGAGACCGGCACCGCAGCCACCGGAGCATGTGCCGGGCAGGGCACGGGCGTTGGTCTTGATGGCCGACTCGATCTGGGCCGGGGTCAGCGCGGTGCTCGCCGACTTCATCAGCGCGGCGAGACCCGCGATGTGTGGGGCGGCCATGCTGGTGCCCTGGTAGTACGCGTACGACTCCGTGCTCGGCGTCTTCGCGCCGGAGTTCAGCGTGGACAGGATGCCGTTGGCGGTGCCGGTGCTGGTCTGGCCGCCGGGAGCCGCGATGTCTACGACCGAGCCGTAGTTGGAGTAACTCGCCTTGGAACCCGAGCGGTTCAGTGCGGCGACCGAGATGACGTTGTTGCAGCTCGCCGGGGAGTAGTTGGCCGCGTTGGCGTTGCTGTTGCCGGCCGCGACGACCACCGTGGTGCCGCGGCCCACGGCGGCGTTGATCGCGCTCTGCGTGGCGGAGCTGCACGCGCCGCCGCCGCCGAGGCTCATGTTGATGACCTTGGCGACATTGGAGTTGGCCGGGATGCCGGAGACCGTACCGCCCGACGCCCAGGTGATGGCGTCGATGATGTCCGAGTCGTAGCCACCGCACTTGCCGAGGACGCGCACCGGGGAGATCTTCGCGTTGTACGCGATGCCCGCGACGCCCTTGCTGTTGTTGGTGGCGGCGGCGATGGTGCCCGCCACGTGGGTGCCGTGCCAGGAGGAGTCGCTGGCGGGGGCGCCGTCGCACTCGCCCTCGGCGTTCCAGTCGCCGGGATCGGCCGGGTTGCTGTCGCGCCCGTTGCCGTCGACCGCGACCGCGGTGTCGGAGATGAAGTCGTAGCCGCCGACGATGTTGGCGGCGAGGTCGGAGTGCGTGACGTAGCCGGTGTCGATGACGGCGACGGTCACACCGCTGCCCGTGGCCGTGGACCAGGCACCCGGGACGCGCATGCCCGCGGTGGTCTCGAACAGGTCCCACTGCTTGCTGTACTCGGTGTCGTTCGGGTCCGCCAGCGGCTTGTTGAGGCGGTCCGGTACGACGTACGCGACCTGCGGGTCGGCCTGGTACTCGGCGACGACGTCGGCGACGTCGGCCTTGCCGAGCCGGTCACCCAGGTCGACCAGGGCGGCGCCGGTACCGAGGCGGCGCTGGAACTTCAGGCTTTCGTCGGCCTCGCGGCCCTTGGCCTTGGCGTCGGCGGAGGCGGCCGAGTTCGACTTGGCCTCGGCGGCGCCCGACTTGTAGCCGACGATCAGCCGCTCGGCCGGGGCGGCCACGGCGGATGCGGCGGCGGTGGCGGCGGACTTCTCGGCGGGGACCGCGGCGCCCGCGGTTCCGGCCAGCGCGAGGGAGGTGGTCCCGGCCAGCAGTGTCGCGGAAATCGCGGTGACGGATATCAGCGTCCGTCTCGCAGGGCGTGGAGTACGCAAGAGTGTGCCTTTCGTGGCCGGCTCCGGGCAGCACGCGACGGCTGTACGGAGCAGCGGCGCGAGCAGCGTACGGAGCAGCGGTCGAATCGCTTCGTCGTCGAAGCGGCGGGGGGTGCGTTCGAGAAGGCGCGGCGGCCGGCCAGGCGCGAGCGACCATCCAGGGGTTACCCGTGGTTCAGCTGTGGCTCGAACAATAAGTGGAGCCCTGATCCCACGGATACGGGGAAAACCCTCGATCCGATGGCCGAGAACCCTCGCCCGCCATGAACTCGCCGCGTCCTCGCCGCGTCCTGCGGCGACGGCACTCCCCCGTCCTTGCCTTGAATGACTCCCTGACGGGGGTGGAACTGTAGCCGTACGCTGGTCCGCACTATCAAGACGGACCAGACGGACCAGATGGACCAGACGGACGAGTCGGAACAGACGAACAAGACGAACAAGACGAACTCGATGACAGCTGGTGGCGATCGGGAGGTCACGGGGGTGGAAGGGCGCAGCCCTGCGCGGGTTCGCAATGAGTTGGTGGCCGAAGTCGTCGACGTATTACAGGAGTCGGCCACGGTGCGGCACGCGAACAGTGCCGATCTGTGGGTGAACATGCTGAGCCAGGAACTGGCCACGCCGGTGGAGCCGTTGCGGAACGAGGCGTTGCGTCCGTGGCTGCTGCAGCTGGTGGAGAGTTGCGCGCAGCTTCCTGACGGGCTGTCATGTCTGGTGCGCTGCCTCAGATATGTGGAACAGCAGTCCACCTCCATCGCGTCGTTACGACGTCTGGTGGACGAGTGGGAGGCAGTGGATTTCTTCGACGGCGCCGACCTGCATCCGCTGCGGCCGGTGCTGCACGAGATGCGGTCGTCGGCGGGTCTCGCGGCGATGGCGCGGCGGGCCAGCCGGTCGCGCATCCAGGAGCTGCCCGAGTGGTGCGATACGGGCTGGGCGGTCTTCCTGCGGCTGGCCGGAGACAATTCGGCCGCCAGTGAACTGCCGGTGAGCATGGCGTTCCTGGCGCTGGCCGCCGATCAACTCATGGAGGACGGACAGGCGAAGGCGGCGGAGCTGCTGCGCCGATGGAACCGTCGGCAGGCCGGTGCGTGGGGCCTGGAGGACAAGATGGCGGACTGGCAGCGCGGTGGCGTCACCCAGGCGCCGCCCTCCCTTGTACCGGCCTACTTGATGATCCAGTTCGAGCCGGACGGTGTGGACCGCGACCGGTACTACCTCTCCCACTGGCGGCAGTCGGACGCGGAAGGCTGGCATCCCGTTCCGGGCGAAACACTGCATCTGCACCGCGACGACCTTCCCGGCGAGGTCGAACAGCTCATCGAGCAGACCGAGGAGCGATGGGCGGACCTGAGACAACCCGTGGTTCTCGAGTTCATCCTTCCGTGGGAATTGCTGGGAGAGCCGGTGGAGTGGTGGCACAAGGAGTCGTCCTCGTCGTCCCCGACTCCGCTGGTGATGGACTACGCCGTCCTCGTCCGCAGCTTCGAGAGGCTGCGCAAGGCCGCCTGGCACCGGCCCTGGCACAAGAAGTGGCGGCAGCTCAAGGATCAGCCTGCGGACAGCCACTCGTACTGGAACCGCCCCGGCCGGTCGCACTTCCACCTGGAGCTCGAACTGAAGGAGGACGAGCATGCGGTCTGTCTGGTGCTCAGCCAGCCGCCGGGCACCGACTCCCCCTCCAGCCAACAGGAGTTCATGGCCGGCCTGCGCGCGGGTGTGCCCGCGATGATCTGGCACCGCGGCGACTGCGACGACCCCGCCTTCAAGGAGGCGGTGGCCGACATCGTGCAGGACAGGGGTCTGGCCGGTCTGGTGGAGCGCGCCGGAAAATGGCGCAGGGAGGCCCTGGCGGTGGGGCCCGAACGCTGGGACAACCACGTGGGACGCCATCTCGCGATCCTGGTCGACGACGCGGAGCGCAGACCCGGTCCACCAGGCCCGGACCGTGCGCCGGTGCAGCCTTGAACCGGCCGCACGGAAGCACGGCCATGGACCACGTGCGCTCGGCGAGAGAAGGAGGCCTCGCCGTGAACCAGCATGCCTCGACTGCCGTACATGCGTTCCCTCCCGGTGTCGTGCTCCCTGGCATGCTTTTGCGCACACCTCGCATGAGCCCCCCTACGCACTTGCCCGGAGAGCTCACGCACTGCGAGGCTTTGCCTGTGGACGTCACGCATGCCCGCGGTCTGCGGGACTCCGCGCACCTCTCACCGTCACCTCGACGCTTTGAGAGCACCTATGCACGATGACGATGGTCAGGGACCAGCACCGGCTACGCGGGCTCGGCAGGAGGCCGCACATGTCCTGAGCAGGCTCGGCCGACCGGGGGACCAGGAGCCCTCGGAGGCGGTCCTCGTCATCGACACCCACCTGACGATGAAACTGTGGGACCGGGCCGTCGGCGAGCTGGCCGGTGAACTGGACCGTGCGGGGGACTTCTCCCGGGTCCGGGTGGTGCGTCTGCTGGGGACGGACGAGACCGATCCGGCGCGGATGCGTCTGGAGGAACCGCTCGGCGACGGCGCGCGGGTGCGCCGTGTGGTGCTGATGCTGACCGACGGGCTCGCCGCCGGCTGGAGATCGGGCGCGGTACAGCCCCTGCTGCGCACTTGGGGACGTACGTCCCCCGTCGCCGTCGTCCACCTGCTGCCCCAGCAGCTGTGGTTCCGCACGGGGCTCGACGTCTCCCGGGTGCGGATCCGTGCCCCCCGTGCCTGGGCGGCCAACAGCGAGTTCGACTGGGAACCGCGCGTCGCCCCGGTGGAATTACCCGGCACGGACGAACACGAGACCGAAAGAGACGAACACCGGACCGAAAGAGACGAAGGGGACGCCGACGGGGACGCCGACACCGACACCGACGCCGGCTCCGTCGTCATCCCGGTCCTCGCTCTGACCAACAGCTGGGCGGCGGCCCTGACGCGCCTGGTCTCGGAGCGGGAGCCGCACTGGCTGGATCTGTCCGCCATTCAGGCCAGGGAGTGGAAGCGCAGGCCCGACGCCGCGCGTGGCCTCCCCTGGGTGGGGCACGTCCCCGACCCGCAGAGCACGGTGCCCGCGGCGGAACGAGTCTCGGAGTTCCGGGCCGGCGCCTCCCCCACGGCGTTCACGCTCGCGACCCGGCTGTCCGCCGCGCCGCTGAGTCTTCCCGTCATCCAGCGGATCGTGCGGACGACTCCGGGTGCGGGCCCGGCCCATGTGTCGGAACTGCTGATGAGCGGTCTGGTCCGGGCCGGCCGGGTGCGCGGCGAGGGTCCGGCGGATGTGGCGTTCACCTTCGCTCCCGACATCCGCGAGGAGCTCCTGGCCCTGGGGCGCCGAAGCGACACCGCGCGGATTCTGCGTGACGTACGCGCGTTACTGGCCGAGAACGCGGACGACGAAGCCGCCTCGCCCCTGCCGCCGCCCGGCGAACCGCTGGACACCCTGGCCATGCCGCGCGTGAACAGTCGCAATATCGCATTCCTGCGCGTGGAGCTCGCTGCGCTGCGAGCGCTATCGGGGCGGTACGCCCAGCGTGCCGACATGTTGGCCAGGGTGTTGCACTGGCACGATCGGCGATACGCGGTCAGCCTGGAGAAAACACCTCACATTTCGTCAGGCCCCGGCCCCGCACCGTCCGGCTCGGGGGTAGCTGAACACGGTGCTCCCCCCCATTCTCGAACCGTTTCTGAAGGAGCATCGGAGATGTCGACTACGCCCCAGCGAACGGTGGAGGGGGACCGCACATCGCAACCCCGCGTCTGGGGAAATCTGCCGCCCCGAAATCCCAATTTCACCGGCCGCATGGCGTTGCTGGAACAGCTTGACGAGCGTCTGCGGGAAGGCACGACCACGGTTCTGCCGGAAGCGATTCACGGAATGGGCGGTGTCGGCAAAACACAGCTCGCCATCGAGTACGCGTATCGCCACCAGTCGGAGTACGACATCGTGTGGTGGATTCCCGCGGAGCGGCCCGGCCAGATCGGGCAGGCGCTGGTGGAGCTTGCCGGGCGCCTGGGGCTGGAGACCAGTACCGAGGCCAATATCGCCGGTCCCGCGGTCCGCGAGGCGCTGCGCGAGGGGCGGCCCTTCTCCCGTTGGCTGCTCATTTTCGACAATGCCGATAATCCGGAGCAGGTACGTCATTATTTCCCGACGGGCGGCAACGGAACGATCCTGGTCACCTCCCGCAACCGGCGGTGGGGGCTGGTCGGCGGATCCCTCGAAGTGGATGTGTTCACCCGCGAGGAGAGCAAGGAACTGCTGCGCCGCTCCGGGCCGCCGCTGCAGGACGACGAGGCCGATCAGCTGGCCGAGGCGCTGGGCGATCTGCCCCTGGCCCTGGAACAGGCGGCCGCCTGGCGGGCGGAGACGGGAATGCCCGCCTCCGAATACCTTCGGCTGTTCGAGAACAAGCGCACCGAACTCCTCGAAGTGGCCCCGCCGCCGGACTATCAGCTGCCCGTCGCCGCGGCCTGGAACGTCTCCCTCGACCATCTGGAAACCCGGAGCCCGGCAGCCCTGAGGCTGCTGCAGCTCTGCTCCCATTTCGCCCCGGACCCGATCTCCCGGTCCATCTTCTCCGGTCTCGGGAACAGCAGCATCTTCCCCGAGCTGGACGCGGCGCTGAACGACCCGATGAAGCTCGCGCGCGCCATAAGGGAGGTGAACCGCTACTCCCTCGCGCGGATCGACCACCGCACGAACTCGATTGAGATGCATCGCCTGGTACAGCTCGTGCTGAACAACCGCATGACCGCCGAAGAGCAGGCCCGTATGCGCCATGGCGCCCACACCCTGCTGGCCGCCGCCGACCCGAAATCCCCGGCCAACCCGGGGAGTTGGTCCCGGTATGCCGAGCTCTACGGTCACGTCATCGCCTCCGACGCGATCAAGTCCGACCAGCCGTGGGTGCGGCAGCTGGTCATGAATATCGCCAATTACCTCTACTACTGGGGCGACCACGAGGTGTCGCTCGACTTCTCCGAGCAGGCCTGGGACTCCTGGCGCACCGTTTTCGGCGAGGAGGACCAGCAGACACTCCTCATGGGGCAGTGGCTCTGCTTCATGTATCTGGTCGTGGGCCGCTTCGACGACGCGGCCAGGCTGGTGGCGCAGCTCAGGGAGATCTACGTGCGGACCGCCCCCGCCGACGGCGAGGACACCCGCGAGGACGCCCTGGATGCGATGAACCTCGAAGCCGCCGTACGCCGCGCCGAAGGCCGGTTCGCCACCGGGGCCGAGCTGGACGAGATCGCGTACGAGCGGGCCCGCAGGGCCTTCGGCGAGGACGATCCCACCACCCTCAACACCGCTCACAACCTCGGGGTGAGCCTGCGCCTGGCCGGTGAATTCCGCCGGGCCCTGGAGCTGGACCAGCACACGCTGGCACTCAAGCTGCGGCTGTTCGGCCGCGACGACCAGCGGACTCTGATCACCGAGAACTCCGTCGCCATCGACGTGCGGGAGACGGGGGACTACGTCGGTGCGCGTGCCCTCCAGGAAGCCGCACTGGAGGCGCACCGCGATGTGTTCGGCCGCGGAAACCCCGCCACCACCGGTGTGATGCGCCAACTCAGCGAAGCCTGCCGCAAGGCGGGCGACCACGCCCGCTCTCTCGAACTGGCCACGGAGGCCTACGGCAAGTTCACCCGGCGCTACGGCGACGCCCACCCCCAGTCGCTGTCAGCCGCGCTGGCCCTGTCGGTGGCCCTGCGCCAGAACGGCGACCTGCAGGCGGCCCGCGCACGCGGCGTCAACGCCTGCAAGGACTACCGCCAGGTCTTCGACCCGAACCATCCGCATGTCCTGGCCTCGGACATCAACCTCGCGGTCACCCTTCGGCTGCTCGGCCAGCCGGAGGAGGCGCACCGCCTGGACGAGACTGCTCTCGCATCCCTCACCGAGCGGCTCGGCACGGCTCATCCGACCACCCTCAACTGTGCGATCAACCTCGCCAGTGATCTCGCCGCTCTCGGCAACCACGCCGAGGCCCGCACCCGGGGCGAGACGATGCTGCCCCTGTGCCTGTCCACCTTCGGGCCGGACCACCCGACCACGTTGGCGTGCGCCGGGAACCTCGCGATGGACCTCATCGCCACCGGCGCCGAGGAAGAGGGCGCCGCACTCCGCCAGGACACGTTGGAGCGGTTGGAGCGGGTTCTCGACGCCCCACGGCTGCGCGCCGACCCAGGCACCGCACACCCGGCCACGCTGCAGGCCAGGGAAGGGCAGCGGGCCAACTGCGACATCGACCCGCTGAGGCTGTGACCGGTCAGTTTCCCTAGGGCCTGTCCGGCCTGTCCGACCCTGATCCGCCGGACAGGCCCCGGCCCAGCCACTCCGCGAGGCGCACGGGGTCCGGGGCTCGGTCCGTGGTGGCCGCGACCGCCTCGTGCACGGCACGGGCCCGCTCCGGATAGCGGAGCAGTAGGCGGGAGGCGGCATTCCGGACCTGCCCCTCACCGGCAAGTGCCCGCCCCAGACCGGCCCAGGCTGCCACGGGTGCGCTCTTGCCGGAGAGCTGCGCGACGTAGGCGGCTCGGGCGCCGGCCCGGTCGTCGCAGGCCAGCAGGACGTCCGCCGCGGTGGCGCCCTCGACACCAGCGGCATCTGCGGAGCCCTGGGCGGCAGCCTGCCGCCAGGCCCCGTCGGGCTCGCTGAGGCGAAGCCGGACCAGGACGGCCGCGGTGTCCAGGAGACCGAACTCACTGTCCGGCACCAGTTCAGGCTCGGCGGCGAGGCCGGCCGGCGCACGGTCATCGCCCCGCTGCCAGGCCCGCACAGCCTCCTCCACGGCCGCGGCGGGAGGCCGTAGATGGTGCGCGCGCCAGCGGGCCCGGTGGTCGGCTGCCGCCTCCCGGGCCAGCTCCAGCTCGGCGTCCGGCACCGGGTCGGCCAGCCACTGTGCGCACTGACCGCGCAGCCCCTCGATCAAGTGCCGCCCCAGGGGTGTCAGCCGTTCGTGACCGCGCACCAGATTCAGCGTGGACCACACCTGCGCACGCCACAGGGCGAACTCGAAGTGCGCCGACGAGGCCTGCGCGGCACCAGCGGCGTACCGATGTACGCGCCAGAAACGGGTGACCCCCGTGAAGGCGTAGATCCCCTGCAACAAGCCGCTCAGCGGGCGAGGATCATCCCGCCAAGGGGCGTAGAACAGCTCCTCCGGATCCTGCGGGTCCTGGGCGATGCTCAGCGGTTGCAGGTGGATCAGGCCGCTCAGCTTGGTGTGCTGGAACTCGTGCACCAGCGTGGCGGCGAGTTGCGGCACGTCGTCCGGACAGGACGCCGTGACACCGCCGAACGCGTCCCCGGCCGTCCCGCTGTACGGCCGGAACCTTTCCCTCGTCGGCGTGGGAACCATCGACAGCAGCCCGTGCCGCATGGCCTCGGCGCTCTCCGGCTCGTCACGCAGCAGGATCTGCCACGCGTCGGCGAGCATGCCCTCCCATGCCTCGGCCTCCGCGGCGGACAGGAGCCGGGGCTCGCTCGGACGGGGGAACGTCCGGTAGGGGTCCAGTTCGTCGAGGGGCAGGCGCTTGGGACGTTCTCCGGACTCCAGTACGACGTGGCGTGCCGCATGCCAGCCAGGACCGTCCGCCTCCGCATCCCGCGGGACCAGCACCTGGCCGTGCTCGCCACTGATCGTCAACTTGCTTCGCCCGGCTTCGACTTGGGCCACGCCCCATGGCTCACGCACGGGCAGCACCGCGCACCCCAGTGTCGGTAGCGGCACCAGGCCACGGCGCACCGGTACGGCCAACGAGAAGTCCAGACCGGCCCGGGCTCCGGCCGCGGCGGCCAGCGCCGACAGGTGCCCGAGCACCACCCACAAGGGAGCGTCCTCCGAGGGCTTGCCTCGCATCTGACGCAGCGCGTGGGACACCCACATACCCGTGGGCGGGGACATCAGGACGTCCTCGAACACCTCGGGCGCCTGCCGCTGGACACGTTCGAGGAGGGACCAGGCGTCCCGGTGCGACGGCGCCGTCCCATACGGCTGCGGTGGGTCGCCTTCGGAAACACCGGCGTCGAGGGCCCGCAGAAGCAGCAGCCGACGGCTGCGCTCGGCGGCCAGTAGCTCCGCAACCGCGGGGCCATCGCCCTCGCCTCGGGCAAGGGCCCGTAAGCTCACCGCGGACAGTTGGTGGAACGGCAGGTCCGCCGGGGCAGCGGGCTCACCCGGCATGAGTACTCCCCAGCACCGAGCCGATCCCCTCAGTCGAAGCGTGACGGGTTGTGCCCCGATTCCCTGATGGACTGAGGGTTGTGCCCCGACTCCGTGATGGACTGAGGGTTGTCGATGTAGAGCAGCAGCCGCTCCAGCGACTCGGCGATGGCCGTGCCGTCCATGGAGCGCAGCGCTTCAAGAGAAACCCCCGAGAGATCTACGAGACCGGACTCGACGGCAGGAATCGATTGCTCCACGGCTGCCAAGTCCCCTCCCGTAATTCCTTGTCCGCGCGGTCCGTGCTTCATCATGATGACCCAGCGCGGCGCATGCCGAAACCCCGCAACCAGGCCGCGCCGCGAGATCAAGTCAGCCATATTGCCGGGCCAGTTGGGCCGCCTCTTGGTCGACACGGGCCACTTCCGAGGACGGCCCCTCCAGCAGACGTACGGTCTCCAGCAGCTGATCGAGGGTGCCCGGATAGCGCAGACAGGTGCGCACGATCCCGTACACGTCCATCCTCAGCCGGGGATCCCGCGGGCTGTTGGCCGCGACCTGGGCGTCGATGCTGTCGAGCACCAGGGCCAGGCTGTTGGCGTTGCGCAGCGAGGGAAGTTCCACCAAGGCGTCGACGAGGTCGGCGAGTTGACGCAGCGGCACATCGGGAGGCAGCGCGGCCAGACCGGTGACCGACGGGGCCTGTACGGGGTCCGCGGCGGACCCGAGCCGCTCACGCGCCGGGAGGCCGGCGTACTGGTGGAAACGCTCCAGCTCGGCGGCGGACAGCACGTCGTACCAGTGCTCGACGCGGCTGGCTGCCAGCCTCCCCCGCCCGTCCGAGCGGTGATGGGCGCTCACCACTCCGATCACGGCACCGTCGCACCACACCACGGCACCCGACATGCCTTCCCAGGGCGAGCGCTGCGGTTCGCTGTCACCCGTCGGTGCGACGACGGCCAGTTCGAGGGTGCCCTCCCTGCGGTTGGACAGTACGGAGACCGTCCCCGTGACGTGGCAGGAGTCCCGGTATTGGCTGGGGGCGCCGTCGTCGAGGAGGCGCATGCTGTCCGTCCGCAGTTTGAACCGGGGAAAGCCCATCGCGCTGAAGGGCAGCACCACGTCGGCGTCGGGCACCGCGGCGTAGCGAGGGTGCTCGCTGCCGCCGGGCACGGACGGCGCGCCCGTGATCTCCAACAGGGCGACATCGGCGGCTTCGGCGAGGAGCACGACGTGGGCGTCGGCGCTCCACTCCCCCGGTCGATCGGCATCGACGCGCACCCGTACCGAGGTGACCGGCCCCGCCACCACGTGCGCCGCCGTCAGCACGCACCGCGCTCCCACCCGGTAGCCCGACCCGCGCCGCCCGGGCTCCGCACCGGGCCGGCTCACCAGTACTTCGGCGACGCGCACCGCCTCCAGTCCGTGTGCCACCGCTACGACGGGAGCTCGGCCCAGACGATGCGGCCGCTTCCGTCGGCGGTGTCCGTGACTCCCCAGTCGCTGCTCAGTTCGCTGATCAGCATGAGCCCGCGTCCATTCTGGTCGTCGGGCTTCGGCCGGCACACTGCCGGGAGGGTGCGGGAGCAGTTCTGGTCCTCGACCTCGATGCGCAGCAGCTCTCCGGAGGTGCGCAGTCGGCACACGATCAGATCGCTCGCCGTGTGGATGATGGCGTTGGTGACGAGTTCGGAGGTCACCAGGACTACGTTGTCGCCCGTCTCGCGGCTCACGCCCCACTCGCCGAGCAGCTCGCGCACATTGCGGCGGGCCACTGCCACCGACGCGGGGTTCGCGGGCAGGCCGAACACGGCTGTCCTGTGGAGGTGGTCGTCCTCGGGCAGTCGGCCCAACGGCTGGGGGAGGGAGGGCGTAGCCATCGCCGTTCGCCTTTCGTCTGCCTTCGCACCACAGGCGGCGTGCCGGTGTCGCGTCATCCGGCCTCGTCACACGATGCGACCAACTACTCGCCGTGAGCGATCAGTTGCGGCCCCTGCTCCCCCAACTGGGCTGCACGACCGCTTCGTTCACCGGGCCGGGACGATACGACCACTGTGACACCTGCCAACTACACCTCGCAACCAACAACTTGAAAATTGCATTTTGTGGCGCACAGGCCGCTCCGGAGACGGATGATCGTGACAGACTGCGATCTAGAAGCCCGAGCGTGAGCGTGAGGGGGTAAGTCGTGACCGCGGAAACCGAGTGGGGCGGCGCCCCGTCCGTGCTGCGCATGATCCTCGGCAGGCAGCTCGAGGAGCTGCGGACCCGGGCCGGTCTGACGTACGAGCAGGCGGGCGCGGCGATCGGGGTCAGCCACTCCACGATCCGTCGCATGGAAGCCGCGAAGGTGGCCCGGCTCAGGCTCACGGACGCCGAGAAACTGCTTCAGGTCTACGGCGTGCGGGACCAGCAGGAGATCGACACCTTCCTGAAGTCGGTCCGTGAGGCCAACAAACGCGGGTGGTGGCACACGTACCGTGATGTGCTGCCGGACTGGTTCGCCGCGTATCTGAGTCTGGAGCAGGCGGCGCTGCAGATCCGTGCGTACGAGGCGGAGTTCGTCCACGGCCTGCTGCAGACCGAGGACTATGCGCGTGCGCTGCTGAGTGCGGGCAATCCGCATGCTCCGACCGACGCGACCGAGCGCCGGGTCGCGCTGCGCATGCAGCGTCAGGAACTGCTGTCCCGTCCGAAGCCGCCGCGCGTGTGGATCGTGATGGACGAGACGGTGCTGAGGTGGCCGGTCGGCGGGCCCGAGGTGATGCGCGCCCAGGTCGACCATCTGATCGCGGTCAACGCGCTTCCCCATGTGACCGTACAGATCATGCCGTTCGGGAACGGTCCGCATCCGGCCATGCGGGCCGGCGCGTTCCATCTCTTCCGGTTCAGGGCGCGCGAGTTGCCCGACATCGTCTATCTCAGCGGCCTGGTGGGCGCTGTCTATCTCGACAAGGAAGACGACGTCCTGGTCTATCGCGAGGCCCTGGACCGGCTGGGCGCCCAGTCGGCGCCCGCCGGTAAGACCGAGGCTCTCCTCGGTGCGATACGCAAGGAGCTCTGACAGTGCACCACCACATACACAGCGGGATGCCGTCCCGGGATCTCGGCACGCAGGACTGGTACAAGCCGTGGAGCGACGACGCGGGAGGCGCCTGCGTCGAGGTGAAGAAGCTGGGCGACGGACGGGTCGCGGTGCGGCAGTCCACCGACCCCGACGGCCCGGCCCTGGTGTTCACCCCGCGTGAGATGACGAGCTTTCTGGCGGGCGTGAAGGCGGGTGACGCCGACTTCCTTCTGTGAGCACCCCTGTCTTCTGTGAACACCCCTGTTTTTTCTTGAGCGTTCGCATCGTTCGCCTTTGAGCATTCGCACTTACCGACGACTTGATGGGAGGGGCGGCGTGCCCGACAACGGATGGCCGGCCGACCGTATCGACACCGAGAGCGCACACTCCGCGCGCATTTACGACTACATCCTCGGCGGAAAGGACTACTACCCTGCCGACAAGGAGGCGGGCGACGCCATGTCGCGGGAGTGGCCCGCCCTGCCGATCCACATGCGTGCCAACCGCGACTGGATGAACCGCGCCGTGCGCTGGCTGGCCGAGGAGGCGGGGATGCGCCAGTTCCTCGACATCGGCACCGGCATTCCCACCTCCCCCAACCTCCACGAGATAGCCCAGTCGGTGGCCCCCGAGTCCCGGGTGGTCTACGTGGACAACGACCCCATCGTCCTCACCCTCTCCCAGGGCCTGCTGGCCAGCACCCCCGAGGGCAGGACCTCGTACGTCGAGGCGGACATGCTCGACCCGTCGAGCATCCTCGCCGCCCCGGAGTTCCGCGAGACGCTCGACCTCACCCAGCCGGTCGCCCTCACCGTGATCGCGATCGTCCACTTCGTCCTGGACGAGGACGACGCGGTCGGCATCGTCCGCCGCCTCCTGGAACCCCTCCCCTCGGGCAGCTACCTGGCGATGTCCATCGGCACCGCCGAGTTCGCACCTCAGGAGGTGGGGCGTGTCGCGCGCGAGTACGCGGCCCGCAACATGCCCATGCGGCTGCGTACGTTCGCGGAGGCCGAGGAGTTCTTCGAGGGCCTCGAACTCGTGGAGCCCGGCATCACCCAGGTCCACAAGTGGCACCCGGACGGATCGAGCACGGAGCCCATCCGGGACGAGGACATCGCGATGTACGGGGCGGTGGCCCGCAAACCTTGATGTCGCGGACCGCGTCGCCCCCACGGGGCGCGGTCAACCTCGCAGGCACCATTGAATGTCTGATTCAGCATCGGGCCCTCCGCGTTCGAACGACCCGGTCGGGGACAGTGAGGCGACCCGAACCCGCCTTGATGCTCTGGGGAGTTGGCCACACCTTCGGAACCGGGTACCCGTGGACTGACCAGGTGGGGGTCAGCTCGCGGTGCGGCGGATACGGCCGGCGTACCGCTCCTCCAGCTCCAGGTTGCCCTCGAAGCCGCCGGGGACGTTGGCCGAGACGTAGACCGGTGGGCGGTGGCCGGCGGCCAGGAGGAGTGAGGTCGCCTCGGCGACCGCCATCTGGACCAGCATCACCCCGGTGAGCGTGGACAGGGCGCATACGGCGCCTCCGCCGGGGAGTCCGAGCAGGGCGTCGCCGCGCGGAGCGGCGTTGTCGAGTACCACGTCGGCGATGTCCATGAGCTTCTTGCCGCTGGAGTGGGAGGCGGGGACCGCGCTCGTGTGGGTCAGCGAGGTGACGGCCAGGACGCGGTGACCATGTTCCTTGGCGTGCAGGGCCATCTCCACGATCACGCTGTTGACGCCGGAATTGGAGACGATGACGAAGAGGTCCTCGGGCCGTGGCGCGACGAGGTCGTAGATCCGTTCGGCGACACCGGGCTTGCGCTCCAGCAGCGGGTCGTCGAGCACACTGGGGTCGTCACCGCCGTACAGGACGAGGTCGGCGATGCTCAGTCTGTTGGTGGGCACCAGTCCACCGGCGCGGCCCGCGACCTCCAGGACGATGGCCTGGGAGTGTCCGGTGCCGAACGCCTGGATGACGCCGTCCGCGCTCACACAGTCGGCGATCAGCTCGGCGGCTCGCCGCACCTCGTCACGGGCCGATTCGGTGATGCGGTCAAGGACGGCCAGGCTCTCACGCGCGAAACCGCTGGCGTTCACGGACTCGACGGACACGCGGCACTCCCCACTGGTGGATTGAACCACCATCGCGTACAGCTCTCTGTGAATGAATAAAACACACGCCGGGAGCGGCGGGCAACATCCGATCACGGCCGGACCTCTCGGCCGAACACCGCTGCGACCGCCTCCCAACCGCCTCCCGACTGTCTCCTGACTCTCTCCGGACTTCCGGTCCTGAATTTCAATCTGGGCGTCGTACGGTGGCTGTTACATTCTCACCACTGAGCATCTAGAAGATCGGGAACCCCCATGGAACGGACCGGCGCCGGCAACGGAATGCCCCCGACGGACGTCACCGCACTCATCCGCACCGAGCTGCCCCGCCTGGCCGGCTCCCTGCGGAAGGTGGGGGAGCTGATCCTGGAAGATCCGGCCGGTGTCACCCACTGCTCGGCCGCCGAGCTGGGCCGCCGCACCGGCACCTCCCAGGCGACGGTGACCCGCTTCTGCCGCGCCATCGGGCTCGACTCCTACCAGCACCTGCTGATCGAACTGGCCCAGGAGCGCGGCCGGGGCGAGGTCTCCGACTGGGGCACCGCCGAGATCGGCCCCGACATCTCCCCCGACGACGACCTCGAGAGGGTCGTCGCGGTCGTCGGCAGCGCCGACCTGCGCGCGGTCCAGCAGACGATCGAGCGCATCGACCTCGACGCCGTGGAGCGCGCCGCGCAGGCCGTCGCCCGTGCCCGGCGCATCGACGTCTACGGCGTCGGCGGCAGCGGCGCGGTGGCCCAGGAGACCGAGGTACGGCTCTTCCGCATCGGCTGCTCGGTGCGCGGCTGGAACGAGGTGCACGCCGCGGCCACCTCCGCGGCCCTGCTCACCCCGGCGGACGTCGCCATCGGCATCTCGCACTCCGGGGCGACCCGCGAGACGCTAGAACCCCTCGAACTCGCCAAGGAGCGTGGGGCCACCACCGTGGCCCTCACCGCGGACCCGCGCTCGCCGCTCGCCCGGGCCGCGGACGTCCGCCTCATCTCCTCGTCGTCGGAGACCAGCTTCCGCACCGGCAGCATCGGCGCACGGCACTCGGTGCTGGTGCTCATCGACTGCCTGTACGTACGGGTCGCGCAGCTGTCGTACCAGCGCGCGAGCGCTTCCCTGTCCCTGACCGACCACATCGCGGGCCAGCACGCGGTGAAGTCCCGCCGCGCCCGTTGAGCCGCCCCTTCCGCCCGCGGTGATCACTGCGGCGATCACTGTGGCGATCTGCATGGATGAACCACCGGAATAGCAAACGCATGGTTGTTTGAACCATCCCGGCGGTGTCAGGATGAGGCTCAGCCGAACCCTCGTAGGAGACCCATGCGTGTCACCGCAGTCGAGTCGACCGAGCTTTTCGTCGGTAACCCCGAGCAGCCGCACCAGGTGCTGGTCGCCGAGATCGGCCATGAGCCCGGCCGTACGGTCAGCCTCAGCGCCGCGGGACCGGGCGTGCGCAGCGCGGAGGAAGTGCTCGCCACGGTCGGCGACGACGGCACCGTCCGCGCCGAGATACCCATGGCCGGCGACCTCGCCTCCGGGGCCCGCTGCCCGGTGACCGTGACCGCGCGGGACGCCGGCGATCCGACGCGATCCGCCGAGCGGACCGGTGAGTTCGTCGCCGCCGAACCGGGCTGGACCATGTTCATGGTCAGCCACTTCCACTACGACCCCGTCTGGTGGAACACGCAGGGCGCGTACACCGAGACCTGGGACGTCGCCGACGACCCGGCGACGAGCGGCCTGCCGGCCCGCGCCTTCGACTCACGCGGCCAGTCCGGCATGAGCCTGGTGCGCGCCCACTGCGATCTGGCGCGCCGCGACCCCGCGTACACCTTCGTGCTCGCGGAGGTCGACTACCTCAAGCCGTACTGGGACGCCTTTCCCGAGGAGCGGGCCTTCCTGCGCGAGCTGATCCGCACCGGCCGCGTCGAGATCATGGGCGGCACCTACAACGAGCCCAACACCAACCTGACCGGCGCCGAAGCGACCGTACGCAACGCCCTGTACGGAGACGGCTTCCAGCGGGCGATCCTAGGGGCCTCGCCCGAAACCGCCTGGCAGTTGGACGCGTTCGGGCACGACCCGCAGTTCCCGGGGCTCATGGCCGACGCGGGCCTCTCCTCCAGCTCGTGGGCGCGCGGGCCCTACCACCAGTGGGGACCCACCCTCTCCGTGTTCGGCGAGGAGCCGCGGGATCCGAACAGGATGCAGTTCCCCGCCGAGTTCAGCTGGATCGCCCCGTCCGGGCGCGGCCTGCTGACCGCCTACATGGTCAACCACTACGGCGCCGGCTGGGCCATCGACAACGCGCCCACCCTCCCCGAGGCCGAGCGGGCCGCGTACAAGCTGTTCAAGGGACTCAAGCAGGTCGCGCTCACCCGCAATGTGCTGCTCCCGGTCGGCGGGGACTACGCGCCGCCCTGCCGCTGGGTCATGGACATCCACCGGGACTGGAACGCCCGCTACGTCTGGCCACGGTTCATCAGCGCCGTACCGCGCGACTTCTTCACCGCCGTGCGGGCGCAGTTGGACGCCGAGGGGCGCAAGGCCTCGCCGCAGACGCGGGACATGAACCCGGTCTACACCGGCAAGGACGTCTCGTACATCGACACCAAGCAGGCCCAGCGGTACGGCGAGACGCTGCTCGCCGACGCCGAGGCCTGGGCGACGCTCGCCTCCCTCGTCACGGGACGGCCGTATCCGGACGCCGCGCTCGACAAGGCGTGGCGGCAGCTCGTCTACGGCGCCCACCACGACGCGATCACCGGCTCCGAGTCCGACCAGGTCTACATCGATCTGCTCACCGGCTGGCGGGAGTTGTACGACCTCGCCGAGACCGTGCACGCCGACGCCACCCAGGCCCTCACCGACCACGTCACCCCGCTGCCCGGCGGCACCCCCGACCTCGTCGTCCTCAACTCCTCGACCTGGTCGCGACGGGACGTGGTCACCATCGAGGACCGGGGACTCCTCCCGCTCGACGACAGCACCGGCCTTCCCCTCCCCGCCGTGCACGACGAGGACGGCCGGCTCCGCGTCGTCGTACCGGACGTGCCCGGGCTCGGCCTCAAAACCCTGCCCCTGGCCGAGGGTTCGGTGTCCGGGTGGACGCCGCGCGGCGACGGCACGACCATCCGCAACGAGTTCTACGAGGTGACCGTCGACCCGGCGCGCGGCGGCGCCGTCAGCAGCCTGCGCGCCCGCGCGGACGGCGGACGCGAACTGCTGCGTCCCGGCGACGTCGGCAACGAACTCGTCGTCCAGGAGGAGTACCCGAGGCATCCGCGCTTCGGCGAGGGGCCCTGGCACCTGACCCCGACCGGCACCACCGTCGCCCGAAGCCGCGACGTGCCGGCCGAGGTGACGGTGGAGCGCTCGGGGGGCAGTTCCCGCATCACGGTCACCGCCGATCTCGGCCTGTTCCGGTACACCCAGCGGCTGTGCCTGTGGGAGGGCGTCGACCGGCTGGACGCGACGACCACGATCGACGGGTACGACGGTGCCGACCGGCTCATCCGGGTGCGGTGGCCGTCCTCCGTCCAGGGCGGGTTGCCGGTGCACGAGGTGGCCGACGCGGTCATCGGGCGCGGGTTCGGATTCGTGGAGGTGGACAGCGAACGGTTCCCGTGGACGCTGGACAACCCCGCCAACACCTGGTTCGGGCTCGGGTCCACCGCGCGGGTGGCCGTCCACGACGACTCCGGCGCGCTCCTCGGGCACCGGTCCATCGGGGTCGCCGAACTCGTGTACGCGGACTGGGACGACGCCGGCGAGCTGGGCACCCCGCTCGCGGCGGCCCTCGTGCGCGCCGGGGTCACGGCGACCTCGACCATCGCCGGGGGGCCGCGCTACGGCGACCTCGAAGTCGACTCCAATCTCCCCGACATCCGCATCGCCGTCGGCTCGCCCGAGCGCAACTCCCTGGTCGCCGAGGCCCTCGGCTGGGACCCCGCGGCCGGACGGGAGCTCAGGCGGCAGCTGGCCGAGCGGGGCGTGGCGGCAGTGTGGGTCGCGCCGCGGGCCGGGCTGCGGGAGGAGTGGGTGCCCGGCGCCGACCTGCGCGACCTCGAACGCCTCCCCCTGCTCGTCGTCGCCGGCGGCGGGCCCGAGGACGACGCCAAGGCGGTCGACGCGCTGATCGCCGACCTCGACGACGCGACCGTCACGGCCACGGCGGCGGGCGGCGGCGAGGCACTGCCGCCGGGCGACGCCTGGGACGGGCGGAGCTTCGCCGTCCTCAACCGGGGCACGCCCGGCTGTGTGGTCACCGCCTCCGGCGACCTCTACATGTCCCTGATGCGCTCCTGCACCGGCTGGCCGTCCGGCATCTGGATCGACCCACCGCGCCGCACCGCACCGGACGGCTCGGCGTTCCAGCTCCAGCGCTGGTCGCACACCTTCGAGTACGCCGTCGTCGCGGGCGAGGGCGACTGGCGGGAGCTGCGACTGCCCGCGCGTGGACACGAGTTCAACCACCCGCTCACCACACGGCTGCGGACCACCTGCGAAGCCGCGCTGCTGCCGAGGACCACCACCCTGCTGGGCCTGGAGCCCGCCGGCGAGGTGCTCCTCGACGCCCTCAAGCCGGCCGGCTCCCCGCTCGCCCGGGGCAGCGCGGCCCCCGCCGACCCGGCGCGCGGAGTCGTCGTACGGATGCACGAGGTGAACGGACGGCCGGTGCGGGCGCGCGTCCACGGACCGCGCGTACGCGGACCGCGGGCGTGGACCGCGGGCGCCCGCGCCGACGTCCTGGAGACTCCCGGGGAGCCACTCGCCCCGGTCGAGGACGGCGGCCTCGAAACCGACCTGACCGGCTTCGAGGTCGCCACCGTCCTGGCCACACCGAACCGTCCGGCAACGACGTCCACCGGCCCCGGCGTCGCCGCCCACGAGCCCGCCCGGCCCGTCCACACGCGCTACTGGCTGCACAACTCCGGCCCCGCGCCGCGCGGCAACATGCCGGTGGCGGTGTACGTCTCGCCCACCGCGCTCACCGCTTCCGGACCCGTCACCGCGACCGTCCGGGTCGCCTCGGAACTCACCGACGCCCCAGTCTCGGGCACCGTCGCCCTGCGGGTGCCGCCCGGCTGGTCCGCCGAGCCCGCCGAACTGCCGTACGCGCTGGACCCCGGCGGCTTCACGCTCGCCCAGGTCACCGTGGCGCCCGCCCCCGACGCCGTACCCGGCCGTCACTGGCTCGCCGCACGGCTGTCGTACGGCGGTCAGACGTACGAGGACGTCGTGGCCCTCGACGTGCCGGGCACCGCTGTGGAGGGTGAGCCGGACGGGCGCACCGGCCCAACGCTGGTGTCCGAACTGGGAGTTGAGCGGCTCAGCATCCGCAGGGGTGAGCGAGGCCGGGTTCCGGTGACCGTGCGCAACACCACGCGCGACCCGGTCAACGGCACCCTGTGGGCCGTGTCCTCCTGGGGCACCTGGCCGGGGGTGGGTCCTGGCTGCCAGGGCTTCACCGTGCCGCCCGGCCAACTGCTGGAGTGCGCGATCGAGGTGGACGGCGGTGCGATGCCGCCGGGCTCGTACTGGCTGATGGCGAAGATCGCCTGGCACGGCCGGGTCGCCTACACGGAGGCCGTCGCATTGGAGGTGACGCTGTGAAGGACCACGCTCCCCGCCCTCCCCACGCTCCCCGCGGGACGGCCGCTCTGGTGAACGGTGCGGCCCTCGCCGAGGAACGGGTGAACGCGCTGCTGGAGGTCGTCCCGCCGCGCGACCGCGCAACGCGCCCCGATGCCTTCGCCCGCGCCGAGCGGCAGCGGCGGCGGTGGGCGACGCAGGTGGTGGTCACGGACGAACTCGCCCGCCGGGCCTGCGCGGAGCGGGGGCTGAAGGTCCCTGAAGAGGTGTCCCCGTCCCAGGTGCTCGCCGTGGCCGAGGCCGACGTGGCCGATCTCGGCAGCATCGTCGCGGCCGCGCTCGCCCACTCCCCGGCCGCGCGCGTCCTGCTCGTCGCGCTGGAGGCCGAGCAGACCGCCCCCGAGGAGGCGGTGCGGGACTACTACGACCGCAACCAGGATCTTTTCCTCACCCCGGAGGCGCTGCGGCGCGGTGTCGACCCCTTCCGCGGGGCGGCGCCGGAGGACTTCCTGCCGTACGAACAGATCCGCGAGGACATCGCGCGCGAACTGCGGCGGACCGCGGGCCGGCGGGCGTTCTTCGACTGGCTGGACCAGGCCCGCGCCGGAGTGGTGTACGCCGTCGGTCACGAGCACCCCGGCGACCCCTCCCACCCGGACCACGAGCACCGGCACTGATCAGCCGGCGGATCTCACGTCCGCAGACTCACGCACGCGGCTTACGTACGCGGCTCACGTACGCGGACGACATACACGAGTCGCGTACGGAACCGAAACGCAACACGGCAACCCATTGACCTCCGATGAATTCTGGTCCACCTTTTCATCAACCGGACTCCAAGTTGGTGATTTGAACCAGCAGCCGCTGGTCCCAGGAGGGCAGCATGCGCGCAAGAAGACTCACCAGATCCCTGACGTGTCTCGTTGTCGTGTCGTTGACGGCCGCGGGCTGCGGTCTGTCGGGCGGCGGCAGCTCCGGCGACGGGGAGGCCGCCGTCGGCAACTGCAAGGTCGACAAGGGCAACGTCGGCTCCGGCAAGCTCTCCGGCGACATCAAGGGCAAGATCACCTTCCAGACCACCAACCTGAAGAAAGACTTCGGCGGGTTCTTCAACGGAGTCATCAAGGCGTTCGAGAAGGCCAACCCCGGCGCCAAGGTCAAGTGGATCGACGACCCCGGCGACGCGACGTTCACCCAGCGGAACGTCGCCGACGCCCAGGGCTGCACCCTGCCGGACGTGATCAACCTCAACGCCGAGACCGCGACGGCCCTCACCAAGCACGGCTACCTGCTCAACCTGGGCGCAAAGGACCCCTCCTCCGCCAAGCCCTTCGTCCCGGCGTTCTGGAAGTCCAGCACCATGAAGGACGCCAAGGGCGCGTCCGTGCACACCGTGTTCCCGTGGTACACCGGCGGCGTCCTGCTGACCTACAACACCAGCATGCTGAAGAAGGCCGGGATCGACCCCGCGAATCCGCCGAAGACCATCTTCGGACTGTTCGCCGACTACGAGAAGGTCGCCAAATCGGCCAAGGGCAAGTACTACGCGACGATGGCCAACCCGATCTGGCGTATACCGGCCGACTGGGACCAGATGGACATCAAGACGCTGTCCGCCGACGGCAAGTCCGCCACCTTCGCCGATGATCCGAGGACCACCCAGTGGGTCGAATGGATGGCGAAGCTGTACAAGCAAGGCGCCATGCCGAAGGACTCGCTGTCCTCCAGCAACGACCCCTCCACGCCGTACAGCCAGGGCCAGGTCGCGTACGGCTCGACGAACCCGAGCTTCGTGCGCTTCGTGAAGCAGAACAGCCCGTCGGTCTACGACAAGACCGGCGTCGGCCAGCAGCCCTTCGACGCGCTCGGCCACACCACCGGTGCCCCGCAGTACATCTCGGTCGCCTCGACCAGCAAGAACGCCCCCACGGCGCTCGCGTTCGCCAAGTTCCTCACCAACGCCGAGAACCAGACGGCCTGGTGCAAGGACCCGAACGTCGTGATCTTCCCGACGACCACGGAATCGCTGGACGACCCGTTCTTCCAGAACGCCACCGGTGACGACCCGTTCGCGCAGGCCCGCAAGCTCGTCGCCGAGCAGCTCAAGACCGCCACCGCCTACCAGACCGTCATCTCCCCGGCGGTGCAGAAGGCCATCGTGTCCCAGGTGCAGCTGGCCATGCAGGGCAAGAAGAGCCCCGAGCAGGCGGTGAAGGACGCCCAGGAGAAGGCGAACGAACTGCTGAAGCAGGGCGGCTGAACGTGGTGACCGACACCGCGAAGCCGGTGTCCGTGCCCGGTACGGAGCGCACAGCCTCCGTGCCGGGCACGGCCCCGTCCCGCATACGCCGACTGGGCCGGGCCGTCAGGCCCGGCCCCGCTCCCGGCGCCAACGGCGCGGCGCTGTACCGCCGCTGGTGGCAGCCCTGGCTGTGGGCCGCGCCCGCCATCATCTGCGCGGCGGTCTTCGGCGTGTTCCCGTTCCTCAACACGCTCCTGCTGTCGTTCACCGACGCCAAGCCGCTCGGCGGCGCCGCGAGCTTCGTCGGGTGGTCCAACTACACGCGGATGCTGGACGACTCCGACTTCTGGCTGGCGACCCGCAACAGCCTGCTGTACGCGCTGATCGTGGTGCCACTGATGGTGCTGCTGCCGCTGCTGCTCGCCGTCCTGGTGGAGAAGAACCTGCCCGGCATCGGCTTCTTCCGGTCGGCCTTCTACACACCGGTCCTCGCGTCCAGCGTGGTCGTGGGTCTGAGCTGGCAGTGGCTGCTGGCCGACGAAGGGCTGATCAACACCTCGCTGGAGAAGGCCCATCTGATCAAGGACGCCATCCCGTTCCTGTCCGACTCGTGGCTGATCCTGTTCTCCGCGATGGGCCTGACGCTGTGGAAGGGACTCGGCTGGTACATGATCTTCTACCTGGCCGCGCTGGGGAACGTGCCCAGGGAACTGCACGAAGCGGCGGCCATGGACGGCGCCGGTGCGGTCCGGCGCTTCTGGCACATCACCGTGCCGGGTGTGCGACAGGCGATGATGCTGGTCGGCACGCTCACCGGCATCGGCTCGCTGCGGGTGTTCACCGAGATCTACATGCTCGGCAGCTCCACCGGAGGCCCCGGCGGCGCCGACCGCACCCTGCCCTTCTACATCCGCGACGTCGGCCTGGATCCCCTGACCGGCAACGCCGGTTACGGGTCCGCGGTCAGTGTGGCGCTCTTCCTGCTGACGCTGGGGCTGACCCTGCTGGCGCAGCGCCTGACGAAGGAGGACGAGTCATGACGAGCCTCACCACCGCCGAGGCACCCCGGAAGGCGCCCCGGACCACCGGGACTCGTCGCCCGCGCCGGCCGCGCCTCCCCCGCTGGCGTGACTACGGCCGCCCCCGGGAACTGATCGTCCGCTACCTGCTGCTGCTCTTCGTGCTCGGCATCACCGTCGGGCCGCTGATCTGGCAGTTCCTCGCGTCGCTGAAGGGCACCGGCGAGGACGTCTTCGGGGCGACCGCCACACTGCTGCCGCACGACCCGACCCTGCGGGCCTACCGGGCGGTCTTCGAGCAGGTGCCGGTGGCCACGTACATCTGGAACAGCATGATCGTGGTCCTCCTGTCCGTCACCAGCCAGCTGCTGTTCTCCACCACGGCCGGCTACATGCTCTCCAAGCCCGCCTGGAAGGGCCGCAAGGCCGTCTGGATCCTGCTGGCCGCGTCCATGATGTTCCCCTTCGAATCGATCATGGTGTCGCTGTTCCTGAGCATCCGCGACCTCGGCCTGGTCGACAGCCTGGTGGGCGTGTGGCTGCCCGGGTTCGTCGGTGCCATCAACGTCCTGCTGATGCGCGGCGCGTTCCTGGCGGTGCCGCGCGAGATCGAGGACTCGGCGATGATCGACGGCGCGGGCGAGTGGCAGCGCTTCCGGCACCTCTATCTGCCGTCCGCGTGGGGCGCGATCATGGTGGTCGTCATCAACACCTTCATCGCCGCCTGGGACGACTTCCTCTGGCCGCTGATCGTGCTGCGCTCGGAGAGCAGCATGACGCTGACACTGGGTCTTTCCCGGCTGCAGAGCTCGTCGTTCGGCTACGACCAGCGGGTGGTCATGGCCGGGTCGGTGATCTCCATCGTCCCGGTGCTGGTGCTGTTCTTCATCACGCAGCGGTGGTTCTACAAGGGGGTCTCGGCGGGGGCCGTGAAGCTCTGACGGTCCGTCACCAGCGTCAGAGGGACGGCGGTCAGTGCGGCCCGCGACGACTCGGCGACGCGTATCTCCAGCGTGCCGGGCAGCACGGCCGTCTCCAGGTCGGCGCCGACCTGGGCGAGTTGGCCGGCGCCGAGGGGGAAGGTGATCGTCCGCCGCTCGCCCGGCGCGAGGTCGACGCCCTGGAAGGCCCGCAGTTCGAGGGTGCGCGGCCACACCGGGGTCAGCAGGCGACGGATGTAGAGCTGGGCGACCGTACGGCCGTGGCGTTGCCCGGTGTTGGTGATGTCGACCTCGACGGCGTGCTGGGCGAGGCGCGGCGGGCCGTAGGAGAAAGTCGTGTACGTCAGCCCGTGCCCGAAGGAGTAGAGCGGCTCGGCGCTGTCGTCGACGTACGACCCGTACTCGGTGTCCTTGTGGTTGTAGTGGACGGGCAGTTGGCCCGCCGAGCGCGGGACGGAGACGGGGAGCCGCCCGCCCGGTTCCGCGTACCCGAGCAGTACCTCGGCGATCGCGTCCCCGCCCCAGGGGCCGGGGTACCAGGCGGTGAGCAGCGCGGCCGCGTGGTCGGCCGCCTCGGGGACGGCGTGCGGGCGGCCCTGGACCAGGACGACCACGGTGGGAGTGCCGGTGGCGGTGACGGCGTCCAACAGCGCGTGCTGGGCCCTGCCGAGCCGCAGTCCGGCGAGGTCCGCACCCTCGCCGCAGGTCATCTCGGAGACGGCCGTGCGCGCGGCTCCGTTGGCGTCGAAGTCCGTGTCCGGGGTACGGGCGCTGCTGCCGCCCAGGACGAGGACGGCCAGGTCGGCGGCGCTCGCCGCGGCGACGGCCTCGGGGATGTCGGCGAGGTCGTCCCCGGAGAGGGCGCAGCCGCGGGCGTGGCGGACGGCGAGACCGGGCGGGGCGAGGCGGCGCAGTCCGTCGAGGACGCCGGCCCCGGTGCCGGGGCGCTGGGGGGCGGTGTAGTCGCCGAGTTGGTGGGCGGTGGTGGCGGCGTGCGGGCCCAGCACGGCGATGCGGGACACCGCGGGCCGTACGGGCAGCACGTCGCCGTCGTCGTGGAGGAGGGTGACGGCGCCGCGGGCGAGGGCGGTGCTCAGGACGCGCCCGCGGGCGGGTGAGGGCGTCGGTGCCGAACGATCGGCGGTGTACGGCCGTTCGAAGAGCCCGAGGCGGAACTTCAGACTCAGGACGCGGGCGACGGCGGCGTCGAGGGCGTCCTCGCCGACGAACCCCCGCTCGACCGCCTCCTCCAGGTGCGTGAAGCCCTCGTCCCACAGGCTCAGGTCGACGCCCGCGTTCAGTGCGAGCGCGCCGGCGGAGACCTTGTCGCCGGTGATCCTGGCCAGCCGGTCCACGGCCAGGCCGTCCGCCATGACCAGTCCCTGGAAGCCCCAGCGCTCGCGGAGCAGCCCGTGCAGCAGGGCGCGGTTGCCGCAGCAGGGCATCCCGTCGACCTCGTTGTACGCGGCCATCACGGCGGCGGCTCCGGCGCGGATTCCGGCGCGGGCGGCCGGGAGGTGGATCTCGTGCAGCTCCCGGAGCCCCAGTTCCGACTCGGCGGAGTTGCGGCCCCCGACCGTGGCGCCCTGCCCCGCGAAGTGCTTGAGCACGACAGGGGCCTTGTCGTCGGCGAAGAGGCCGTCCCGGGCCTCGCCTGCTTCTCCCTGCATGCCGCGGACGAGAGCCTCCGTGAGCCGGGCGGCCAGGTACGGGTCCTCTCCGAAGCACTCCTCGGTGCGGCCCCAGCGCGGATCACGTGCGATGTCCAGCGCGGAGACCAGGGCCACATGGCCGCCGCGGGCGCGCAGTTCGGCGGCCGCGTGGGCGGCGGCGAGCTCGTACAGATCGGGGTCCCAGGTGGCGCCGACGGCCAGGTTGACGGGGAGGACCGTGGCGTCGAGGGCCATGTGGCCGTGCGGGACCTCCTCGACGAACAGGGCCGGTATGCCGAGGCGGCTCGACGCGACGGCATGACGCTGCACCAGATCGGCGAGGGCGGCGCCGTGGGCCGTACCGGGCCCGGTGGCGTGGTCGACTCCGGACCAGGCGTCGGCGCGGAAGAGTCCGTACAGGGCACCGAGTCCCGCGAAGCGCTCGGTCTCCGCGCGCAGGGCCTCGGTGAGCTCGAAGTCGCCGCCGGGGGTGCGGCGGTAGGCGTCCCAGCCGTACATGCGCTGGTTCAGCTGGCCGGCCTTCTCGCGCGGGGTCATCCGGGAGAGGAGGTCGCGGACGCGAGCGTCCACGGGTGCGCGGGGGTCCCGGTAGAGCGGGGTGCTGGTCCCTGGTGGCTGCTCGGCCAGGGGGGCCGCGTGGTCCGGAGTCGGCATGCGGCCGGTCCCTTCGTCCGTGATGGTTGTGCCGTACGGGCGTGTGGTCCCGTACGTGCGTGCGGTTCAGGTGGCGCCGAGGCGGGCGAGGGCCACGGCTCCCCGGCAGCCGTCCGCCACCCAGTCGAGCGTCAGGCCGAGGATCTGGAGCCGGCTGGTCAGAGGTGCCGTCAGGGGGCCGTCGGGGCCGAGCAGGCCACCGGTGGCGACGATCCGCTCGCCGGGGCGGGGTGCCAACGCGCGGACGGCCTCGATGAGTTGGTCCGCCGCTTGGTCGAGGATCGCCCCGGCGACGGCGTCCTTGCGCCCGGCCGCCTCGACCACCAGGGGCGCGAGCCGGGCGAGCCGGATCGGTGGCTGGGCCATCACGGCGGGCAGCAGGTGCATGCGGTAGGCCTCGCGCCGGTGCCGGGTCCATTCCCGCGGGACGGCGCCTTCCTCCGCGTACGGCAGGACGTCGGCTTCGCCCGGCAGCTCCTCGGCCTCGTGCGGCAGTACCTCCTCCGGCAGCCCCAGCGCACGCCCGACCGACGCGGCCAGCACCGTGGGGTCGCCGCGCCCGTCGGCCATGCGCAGCGCGGCCCGCACCGCGCTGCGGCCGATCCAGAAGCCGCTGCCGTCGTCACCGAGGAGCCAGCCGTCGCCGTCCACGGTGGCGGCGCAGCGGCGGCCGGAGATGCGGGCGGCCACCGCGCCCGTGCCCGCCACCAGGGCGAGGCCGTCGGCGGGGGCGCCGGGGGCGGAGGCGAACGCGGCCTCGATGTCGCTGCTGATCCCCACCGACTCCGCCGGGATGCGCAGGTCGCGCAGCGCGGCGGTGAGGGCGGCCAGCGCGTTGAGGCGCCCGGGCTCGTCCGGGGAGGCTCCCGTGGCGCCCGCGAAACCGCCGGCCACGGCCACGACCCTGCCGCGCGCCCCCTCGGGCACCGCTTGGCCGACGGCCTCGGCGAGGTGCTCGGTGAGCTGCGGCACGGGGACGGTCAGAGCGTTGCCGGGCCCCGCCAGGCCCTCGCCGAGCGGGCGCCCGTCCACGGCGGTCGCCAGGACAGCGCGGGTGCGGGTGCCGCCCGCGTCGAGACCGACCACAAGGTCCTGGTTCAATTCATTGCTCATCGGCGACCATGGTGGTTGATACATTCGCCGAGGACAAGCCCTGATCGCCCGCCGGGGCGCCTTCACGCACAGCCTTCACGCACAGTCTTCGCGTACAGCCGCGCACTCCCCCATCGAGGAGGACCCCATCAGAACTCCCCCCGCGCCCGCACCGCCTCTCCGGTTCGGAGTCAACTACACCCCTCGCCGCGGCTGGTTCCACTCCTGGCACGACTTCGACCCGGGGCACGCCCGCGAGGACCTGGCGCAGATAGCCGGGCTGGGTCTCGACCACGTCCGGGTCTTCCACCTCTGGCCGCTCCTGCAGCCCAACCGCACGCTCATCCGCCCGGCCGCCGTCGACCAGCTGGTGCGGCTGGTCGATCTGGCGGCCGAGGCCGGCCTCGATGTCCTCGTGGACGGCGTGCAGGGTCATCTCTCCAGCTTCGACTTCTACCCGGAGTGGACCAGGAGCTGGCACCACCGCAACGTCTTCACCGACCCCGACGCCATCGAGGCGCAGGCCGAACTGCTGCGCGTTCTGGGCCGCGCCCTCGCCGACCGGCCGCACCTCATCGGGCTCCAGCTCGGCAACGAGCTCAACAACATGGTCGAACACAACCCGGTGACGGCCGAGCAGGTCGACCACTACCTCGACACCCTCCTCGCCGCCGCCCGGGACGGCCTCTCCGGCGCCTCGCCCGGCCACCCCCACCTGGTCACGCACTCGGCGTACGACGCCGCCTGGTACGGCGACGACCACCCGTTCACCCCCGAGGCCTCCGCCCGCAAGGGCGACCTGACCACGGTCCACCCGTGGGTGTTCTCCGGCGACTGCGCACGCCGCTACGGTCCCCGTTCCCCGCAGGTGCTGCATCTCGCCGAGTACGGGGTGGAGATCGCCAAGGCGTACGCCGACGACCCGGCGCGGCCGGTCTGGGTCCAGGAGACCGGAGCGCCCGAACCGCACATCCCCGCGGCCGACGCCCCGGAGTTCGCGAGCGCGACCGTGCGGAACGCGGCCGGGTGCGCGGGACTGTGGGGCGTGACCTGGTGGTGCTCCCACGACGTCGACCGGTCCCTGGCCGACTTCCCCGAACTCGAGTACACCCTGGGCCTGTTCGACTCCACGGGCCACACGAAGCCCATCGCCACGGCCCTCGCCGACACCGTCTCCGAGCTGCGCGCCGTGCCCCTTTCCGTGCCGCCGCGCGACACCGCCCTGGTCCTCGACTGCACGCCCGGCACGCGGTCGGTGTCCGGGCCGGGCGGCGCGTACTTCGAGGCGTGGATGAGGCTGCGCACCGAGGGCGTCCGGCCGGCGGTGGTCCTGGCCGCGCGGGCGGACGACGGGGGGTACCTGGCGGCGCGGGGGATCAGGGAGGTGGTTCGGGTGGGTGACGGAAGGTAGGGGAGGCGGAGGGCGATGAGCCCACTCGTCACCCACCCACCAGCACTTCCGCCACCGCCCGCAGGTTCACGCGCCCCCGCCCGTACGAGCTGAGCACACCGTCCGCGTCACCGGCCTCCGGCAACCCCGTGGAGACCCGTACCGCATCCGGCCGCCCGGCCAGAAGCGCGTCGCGCAGCTCGGCCTGCCAGGGGTACAGCTCCGCATCGTGCACGGCGACCACCAGCGCGGAACCCTCGGCGCGGCGCAGGATCCCGGCGACGAAGCCCGCCGGGTCCGCCGGAGCCTCGGTGAGCGCCGTTCCCGTGGCCGTGGGATCGATGGCGAGCACCTCGGTCAGCAGGTCCTCGCCGCCCCAGTTGAGCGCCGGGTGCGGCGGCGGGAACAGGTCGACGACATGGGCGCCCCGCACGGGCCAGGGCGCGGGCGCCGGGGCGGTCCGGCCGCGGACCGCCCTGCGAGCGGCCTCCAGCCCGGTCTCGGCGTCCCACCCGGCGACCGCGCCCGGGGT
>NZ_VBZC01000080.1:0-38396 GCF_005786655.1 Streptomyces montanus | reverse complement strand
GTGCGCCTCAGCCTCCGGGCGCGCCTGGCGCTCCGGGTGCCCCCGGCGCTCCGAATCCTCCGGGTGGTACGCCCTCCGGCGGTGTCCACCACGCCGAGACGATGCTGGCCGGTCCCGGCCCCGCCGGGCCGGGCGCTCCTCCGCCGCCCCAGGCCCCCGGGATGCCGCCCGGCGCGCCCGCCGCTCCCGGGATGCCTCCGGGCGCTCCGCAGCCGATGCCGGGTCAGCCCGCGCCGGGTCAGCCCATGCCCGGCCAGGGCCCGATGCCCGGTCAGCCCATGCCGGGTCAGGGTCCCGTTCCCGGTCAGCCCATGCCCGGGCAGCAGCCTCCGGCGTACGGTTACCCGCCGCAGGGGCAGCCGACGGTCGGTCCCGGTTATCAGGCCGTACTCCGTTACCGGGCGCAGGACGGTTCCGAGCAGCAGCTGATCCGCCGTTCCGCACCGGGCACCCCGCACCCGGAGTGGCAGATCCTGCACGAGCTGCGGGCGATGAACGTGCCCCCGCAGCAGGTGCTGGAGCTGCACACGGAGTTGGAGTCGTGTGAGCTGCCGGGCGCGTACTGCGCGCGGATGATCCGGGAGAGCTGGCCGCAGGCGCGGATCACCAGCATCGCTCCGTACGGCACGGACCACGCGAGCCGTCAGCAGGGCATGGCCCAACTGCTCGCGCATCAGGGCGAGCTCCACCAGGTGGCGGACGGGCCCGCGCGGCCCGCGCCGGTGCGGGCGCCGTTGCCGCAGGTGCAGCCGGCGCCGCCGATTCCGCCCGAGGCGATCGGGCAGGAGCTGGCCGCCGCGTTCGGGCCGGGAGTCTTCCGTTTCGACCAGGGTGCGGTGTCCCGGCAGGGCGTCCCGCCGATCGTGGCGCACACCCTGGTGGTGGCCGGCCTGCCCGTCGACATGGGCCCGTTCTTCTGGGCGCAGGCGCAGCCGGGCCGCCCGGTGCCGACGCTGGCCGAGCTGGCGCAGGAACGCGGGGTGCAGCCGGCCTCGGACGCGGGCTCGTATCTGGTGATGGGCAGCGACTTCGGCAAGGCGATCTGTGTCCAGTACGGCACGGCGAACATCGTGGCCGTACCCGTCGAGGCCGGTCCGGGCGGTGCTCCCGTACCGCCGCAGTTCGTGAACACCGGGCTGCCGGAGTTCGCGCGCAGTCTGGCGCTGCTCGGCCGGATGTGGCGGCTGCGGTTCGGGCTGAACCAGGAGCAGGCGGGGCGTTGGACCGTCGACTTCCAGGCGCAGCTCGCTTCCCTCGATCCGGCGGCGCTCGGGTCGCCGGAGAGCTGGTGGTCGGTGCTGCTGGAAGAGATGTGGGACGGGTTGCTCTGACCTGTCGTTGACCTGAGATTCACTCGCCGCTCTCAGTAAGGGCCGGGCCCGGTCGGTTGACCGGGCCCGGCCCTTTTTGTGCGGGATGCATGAGATGTGCTGGTTGCGTCGGATGGCCCCGATCTCTTGGCCCTGATCCCTGACAGGATGAATGGGGCGGAGTGTCGCGTTATGAACACTTCCGTCTGATCAACCAAGATGTGCGGCAAATCGTGTCTGTTGTACGTCTCACGCCGAAGAGGGGATTCGAGGATGAGCAGCGCATCGGTGTCGCCTCAGGGCTTCGTGGTCGGACGGGGGCGTGGTTACCGTCCCGATCAGGTCGAGGAGTACGCCGAGGCACTGTCGCGGGACCGGGACGCCGCGTGGGAGCGGGCGGCTCGACTGACCGTGCTGGCCAAGGAGATGGAGGCGGAGGCGGAGCGGATGCGCGAGCTCGTGGCGGGGCTTCCCGCGCAGACGTACGAGATCCTCGGGGAGAGCGCCCGGCGGCTCTTCGAACTCGGCGTGGAGGAGGGGGCGTCGCTCCGCGAGAACGCGCGGTTGGAGGCGCGGCGCGCCGTCGAGGAGGCGGAGGCGGCGGCCGAGGGTGCGTGTGAGGCGGCGCGGGCGGAGGCCGAGGCGGTGCGTGGCGAGGCCGAGGAGCGGGCCCGGCACCGGCTGCTGGCGGCGCAGGCCGAGGCCGACGAGATGCGGGTCGCCGCGCGGCGCGAGGTGAAGGAGTGCCGGGGCGAGGCGCTCGCCGCGCTGCGTGAGATGCGGCAGCGTACGGAGGGGCTGCTGGCCGAGCAGGAGAGGGAGCATCTCGAGCGCTGGGAGGAGGCCGGACGGGCGGCCGCCGACCGGCAGGACGCGTTCGATGCGCACCATGGTCCGCTGTTGGCGCGCGCCGAGCAGGGCCTCGCCGAGGCGGAACAGGCCCTGGCGGATGCCCGCGAGACGGCTCGGCGCCGGCAGGAGCATGCGGAGGTGCAGGCTGCCGAGCTCGTCTCGGAGGCCAGTGTCATCGCGGATCGGGTCGCCCGTGAGACGGAGCGGGTGCTGCGTGAGCACAGCGAGCGGTGGGATGTCGTACGGGCCCACATGGACCACGTACGCAGCAGTCTCGCGGCGCTCACGGGCCGTGCGGCGGCGGAGTAGCGGGGGCTCGCCCCCCCCAACTCAGTCCGTCCCCAGCCCTTCCCCAGCCCTTCCCCAGCCCTTCCCCAGCCCTTCCTCAGTCCTTCCGCACCACCCCCGCCAGGATGCGCCCCTCAACCTCCTCGTACTGCTTGCGCTCCTTGTCGGCCCGGTGCCGGCCGGAGGCCACGGTGCCCAGCCAGCCGAAGGCGAAGCCGAGGGGGATGGAGAGGACGCCGGTGGTGGTGAAGGGGAACCAGGTGAAGTCGTGGTCGGGGAAGGCGGAGATGGGGGAGCCGGAAACCAGGTTGGTGCCGGTCATCAGAACGAGCGTGCTCACCGAGCCGCCGATCAGGGTGCACAGGAGGCCCGCCTTGGTGTAGCGGCGCCAGAAGAGGCCGTAGACCAGCGCGGGCGCTATCGCCGAGGCGCCGAGGCAGAAGGAGAGGGTGACGAGCGGTTGCAGGCTGCGGTGTTGGACCATCGTGGCCAGCAGGATCGTCGGGACGCCGACGGCGGCCGCGGACACCCTGGCCAGCGTCATCTCGCGGCGCGGTGACAGTTGCTTCCTGCCGTGGGCGAAGACGTCGTGCGCGAGGGAGTTGGCGCAGGCGAGGATCATGCCGGCCACGGAGGCGAGCACCGTCAGGAAGATCGCCGTGGTGACGGTGGTGAACAGCAGGGTCTCGGCGGTCGACATGTCCGTCCCGAACGCGGCACGCGAGCCCAGTAGATAGGCCGTGTTGCCCTGCGGGTCCGCCGCCATGATCGCCTCGCGCCCGAGCAGCGCCGTGGCGCCGACGCCGACGAGCGTGATGATCAGCACGAACAGGGCCACGGACGACACCGCCCAGGACATCGACCGGCGTACCTGACGGGCGCTGCCCGCGGTGTACATGCGCATGGTGATGTGGGGCAGCACACCGCCGCCGAGTACCACGGTCAGCTCTGAGGTGATCATGTCCAGCTCGGGGCTGGGGCCGCTCGAGAACTGCAGGCCCGAGGTCAGGAACGCCGGTCCCGCCCCGCTGCCCCGCGCCGCCGCGTCGAAGAGGCCGCCGAGGTCCCAGTCGAACTTGTTCAGCACGAGTACGCAGACGACCGCGCCCGAGCCGAGCAGCATCACGATCTTCAGGATCTGGATGAGAGCGGTGCCCTTCATGCCACCGATCGCCGCGTAGCTGATCATCAGCGTGCCGAGGCCTATGATGCAGCCGGTCTTCAGCGCGTCGCCGGAGAAGCCGAGGAGGAACGCCATCAGGTCGCCGGTGCCCGCGAGTTGGACGAGCATCAGCGGCAGCAGCGCGACGAGTGTCACGGCGCACGCGGCGATGCGTGCGGAGCGTCCCGGCATCCGCCGGGCCAGGACGTCGCCCATGGTGAACCGGCCCGCGTTGCGCAGGGGTTCGGCCAGCAGGAACATCAGCAGCATCAGCGAGAGGGCCGTGCTGAGGGCGAGGACGATCCCGTCGTACCCGAACAGCGCGATCACGCCGCCGGTGCCGAGTACGGTCGCGGCGGAGATGTAGTCGCCCGCGATGGCGAGGCCGTTGCGCATCGGGGACATCGAGCTGTAGCCGGTGTAGAACTCGTCGAGGTCGTCGCGGTCGGGTCCGGTCATCACACACAGCAGCAGCGTGATGGTGGCGACGACGGTGAACGCCACCAGCGACATCGACTGCGCGGAACTGCTGAACTCGGTCATCGGGCGGCCTCCCGCTTGGCGTCCAACTCCGCCTGTTTCCGTATCCGCTCGGCCACCGGGTCGACGCCCCGGCGGGCCGTGTACTCGTACAGCGCGATCGCCAGGCCCGTGACGGGCACCTGAAGGAGCCCGAGCAGCAGTCCGACGGGCAGCCCGTCGGTCACTTCCTTCGCCATGAACGACGACGCGGACGCGGACAGCACGAGGAAGAGCGTGAAGTAGCCCAGCGCGGTGAGCGTCGCCACGCGTCGCTGCCAGCGGTACGCGGTGCGCAGCACACGGAGGTCGCTGTGGTGGCCGAGCGCGGCGTACCGGGGGCGCCGCGTCGGCTCGGGGTCCGGCGCCGGCGGTGGTGCCGGTGCCGGTGCCCAGGGATAGGTGAGGTACGAGGGCGATGAGTCGTGCGGTGGTGGAACGGGGTGCGGCGAGGACGGGTCGTAGGCCATCCCGGTTCTCCTTGCGTGGCTCGGGTCCGGTGCGGACCGCAGGGAAACGGGGGTGTGGGAGCCACGCACGCTACTCGGCGGTACGGAGATGTGCGCGGCTTTTGCCAAACTGGCCGGTCGGTATGCGCTTACTTCGCTCATCCCGGCTCGGGATGCCCGGTAGTACCGGCGGCTAGTGCCCGATTCCGCCGACCGCGCCGACGAAGGCCTGCCAGGCCGGGGCCGAGAAGACGATGGCGGGGCCGGTGGGGTTCTTGCTGTCGCGGACGGGGATGTGGGAGGGGCGGGCGGCGTCGTTCACTTCTAGGCAGTTGCCGCCGCTGTCCCCGCTGTACGTCGACTTGCGCCACGCGGACAGCACCGAGGTGTCAGGGATGGTGTGCTCGCTGCGCTTCATGCTCGTAATCCTCCGCGACGGAACTGAGCAGGGCTAGGGATTTGCGGTGTGACAGGGCGTCGCCCAGCGCATGATCGTAAGCCACCTGGCATTCGCCCACCACGGCAGGAAGCTCCCAGACCCTGCCACTCTTCAAGCCTTCCACGTAGGCGACAGGTGGCAGGTCCTCGAACCACATGAGCTTGACTGGCCCCTCCAGCATGGCGTGATAACCGGCCGCAAAGGGAAGCACATGCACACGGATGCGGCGATGCTCCCCCAACTTCACGATGTGACGGAGCTGTTCGCACATCACTGCCGGGCCGCCGATGGGCCGTCTCAGCACCGTCTCATCGAGCAACGTCCACACCAGGGGCGAGTGGAAATCGTCCAGGATCCGTGCGCGTTCTAGCCGCGTGCCGAGGAGCCGGTCACGTTCGTCGTCGCTCTTGGGGGAAGCGCCGGAGCTGAGTACCTCGCGCGCGTATGCCTCGGTCTGCAGGAATCCGGGAATCAGTGTGCAGGCATACTCCCGAATCATGGTCGCCTGGCGCTCCAACTCCAGCGCCTCCGCGAAGTGTTCCGCCACCTTCCGCCCATCCAGCGTCGGCAGGAACCGTACGAAGAACCCGCCGGCCTCCAGCACCTGGTCCAACCGCCGCGCATCGTCCACATCAGGACGCCGCCGCCCCGCCTCGATGTGGGCGATATGCGTGCGCGACATCACCGCACGCTGGCTCAGCTCCTCCTGTGTGAGCCCGGCCGCCTCCCGTCTCCGCTTCAACTCCTCGCCGTATTTCTCCCGTGAACGCGGATTGTCCTCGATCGCCACCTGCGCAACTCCCTCTCGTGCGGACGCCGTTGTCACGCTCTGCTACCTACCGAGCGTACCCACGCTCACGCCACTCTGTGTCCTGATCGACACAGAGAGTGAAAGGTGGGCGGGATGGAAGTGGCGGACGAGAAGGTCCCCGGTCCGTACATCACCCTGCGGGTCTCGCGGGACAGTGGACGGACCTGGGGGCCGAAGGTGACCTACGAACCGGTGCGCGAGGCCGCGCCGATCGAGTCGCCGGGGCGCTTTCCGCCGTGTGCGTGTCCGAAGTGCTTGCCGGGTACGTGAGTTACCGGTTACCGGAGAGGAGCACATACATGGTGGTTGTGGCGGCCGCGATCGTTCAGGCGGGCCGGCTCCTGGTCGTGAGCAAGCAGGCGGCTCCTGATTTCTTCTATCTGCCGGGCGGTAAGCCCGACGCGGGCGAGGAGTCGCTGGACACGCTGACGCGGGAGCTGGACGAAGAGCTCGGGGTGCGGCCCGTGGAGCCGCGCTTCCTGGCTGTGGTCGAGGCCGTGGCTGCCTTTGAGGGCGTACCCATGAAGCTGACGGTGTTCGAGGCTCGGATCGAGGGGGTCCCCCGGCCCGCCGCCGAGCTCGCGCACATGCGGTGGGTCTCCGGCCGGGAGGGCGACCTGCGGCTCGCGCCGGCCGTCCGCGACCACGTACTGCCGCTGCTGCGAGCGAGCGGCACGCTCATGTGATGGCGGTGTCGACCCGGTCGAGCGGTACCCAAGTCCTGGCGTGCGCGTGGAGGGCGTGTACGAGAACGCCCACCGCGCGAAAGAGGCAACCGGCGGCATAGAAGGCGTCGCCGCGAGCCGCGCCCTTGCGGGCGCCGGCCAGGATGAACGGCGCCTCCCATCGCGCGTTGGCGATGAGCGCTTCGCGCAGCGGCTCGGGATAGCGGCGGGTCTGCTGCCGCAGGGCCTGAAGCTCGCCGCCGGGGTCGGCGAGGATGCGCCCGAGGGCCAGCTCGCCGACATAGGCGTGACCGTCGACGGTCAGCCAGCTCCCGCCGTCCACCCAGGGCCCCCAGCCGCCCGGCTCGGTCACCTCCACCGGCCCACCGGTCAGCTCGGCCGCGAGCAGACGCAGGGCGGCGGTGTCCAGCGGCGGGCGGTAGTACAGGCCCAGGTCGAAGTCGGAGGACGGGGAATGTGTTCCCCTCGCCCGGCTGCCTCCCAGACACACCCCGACGACGCCGCTGACTTCGGTCAGCCGATCCGCGATCTCCGCCAAGCGATCCACACCATGGAGTCTCCAGAGCCAGGGCGCCTTCCGCGACCGGATTAACGAGCGCCCGCTGCCTTCATTCACCCACTGGTGAAGCGCGCCATGGGCCCGCCGATGTCAGCGGTTGCGTGGGGTTACCAGGCCGGATTCGTAGGCGAGGACCACGAGTTGGGCACGGTCACGGGCGTGGAGCTTGGCCATGGCCCGGTTGATGTGGGTCTTCGCGGTCATCGGGGTGATCACCATGCGGTCGGCGATCTGGTCGTTGGACAGGCCCTGCGCGACCAGGGCGACGGCCTCACGTTCGCGGTTGGTCAGCTCTTTCAGCCCCGTGCCGGCACCGGTGTGGAGCGGCTGGGTGACGTACTGGTTGATCAGCTTGCGGGTGATCGACGGTGCGAGCAGGGCGTCACCACGCGCGGCGACGCGTACGGCGTGGAGCAGGTCTTCCGGCACGATGTCCTTGACGAGGAATCCTGCCGCGCCGGCGCGCAGCGCGTCGAAGACGTATTCGTCGAAGCCGTAGTTGGTCAGGATGACGACGTGTACCCCGGCCAGGGCGGGGTCGGCGGCGATGCGCCGGGTCGCCTCGATGCCGTCGACGACCGGCATCCGGATGTCGATGAGCACGATGTCGGGCAGGTGTTCCCTGGTGAGGGCCAGGCCCTCCATCCCGTCGCCGGCCTCGGCCACCACCTCGATGTCGTCCTCGAGGTCGAGGAGCGCGCGGAATCCGCTGCGCAGGAGCGGCTGGTCGTCGACCAGCAGGACACGGATCATGACGTCTGTTCCACGGGGAGTTCGGCCTGGACGGTGAAGCCTCCCTCGCCGCGCGGCTCCGCCCGCAGCCGACCACCGAGGGCGGTGACGCGTTCGCGCATCCCGAGCAGCCCGACGCCGGGCACCGGGGCGGTGTCCGGTGTGGCCTTGCCGTCGTCATCGACGCGTATCGCGAGGGTGTCCGGACGGCAGTCGATCCGGACCGACGCCGTGCCGGCGGCGGCATGCCGGGCGATGTTGGTGAGCGACTCCTGAACGATCCGGTAGGCGGTCCGGTCGACCGCGACCGGCACGTCGTGTCGTTGTCCTTCGATCGTCAGCGTCGCGTCCAGGCCGATGGAACGGGCTCGTTCCACCAGTTCCGGGATGTGGTCGAGCCCTCGCGGCGGTGTCGTGTCGTCATCGCGCAGGGCCTGCAGGGTCGCGCGGAGTTCCCGGGTCGCCTCCCGGCCGGCCTGCTGGATCGCCAGCAGGGCCTCCGGCACCTGTTCGCCGCGCTTGCGGGCCACGTGGACGGCGACTTCGGCCTGGACCTTGATGATCGAGATCTGGTGGGTGAGCGAGTCGTGCAGTTCCCGCGCGATGTGCAGCCGTTCCTCGTCGGCGCGGCGCCGCGCGGTCTCCTCCCGGGTGCGCTCGGCTTCGTCCGCCCGACGCTCGGCCTGCCGCAGCGCTTCACCCGCGGCGGCGGCCGCGATCAGCCAGGCCAGCTCGAGGGCGCCTCGGGCCTGCGCGAACGCCTCGCCCGTGTCGTGCAGGCCCGAGGCCAGGGCCGCGAGGGGGAGAACGGCCAGCATGGTGACGCTCGCCGCCACCGTGATGGTGCGATGTCCCGCCCGTACGGCTGCGTACACCGCGAAGAGGTACGCGACGGCAGGCACGTCGAAGCCGGCCGCCTGGTAACCCACCGCGCACACCCCGGTGACGGCCAGGACGGGAACGGGAGCCCGGCCGCGCGCGGCCAGCGCCAGGCCGCCGGCCACCAGGAGCGCGTAGCCGAGTGGGGCGAGGTTCGTGGCGGGGTGCTGCCCGGACAGCCCGGTGACCAGCAGCGTCGCCGCCACGCCGACGGCTATGGCCCAGTCCCTGACACCGCTCTGGACACGGGACCGTCCTGTACTCATGCGCGCACCCTAGCCGGACGTCGCCGCGGGCGAGTCCGGCTCACGGACGAGCGGCTGCCTACCGCGCACGCGGTACCTTCGCGCCGCCTGCGGCGTCCGCGGCATCCGGGTGCGCCCTCGGCGGCAGCGCGAAGAGCATGCGTCCGCGGGACGACCGGCGGTGCGCCCCGGCGACATGATCGGGCCACATCCGAACCCCGGAAACGAGACGTACGAAAGAGGCGAGGGACATGAGCTCATCAGGAGCCCTGATGTCGGTCCGACGTGTGCTTGCCGTGGCCGGAGCCGCCCTGCTCGGGGGGATCGTGCTTGCCGCACCCGCGGCCGCGCACGTCTCGGTCCAACCGGCCGCCGCCGGCGCTTACACCATGAGCGCCGGGCGACTCGGGGCTTCTGTGGCCGCCGTGCTGGGGCTGACCGGCGTGGTCATCGGCGGGCTGGCCCTGGCCCGCCCCGCCGGTCGTTTCGGCACCGGCTCCGGGCGACTCGGAGCCATCGTGGCCCTGGCAGCAGGGTTGACAGCGATGGCCTTCGGCGGCCTGGTTGTGGCCACCTCCGACGGTGGTATCGGCACCGGCAACGGGCTGGGCGGGGCCATCGTGGCCCTGGTGGTGGGGCTGATCGCCCTGGTCATCGGGGGGCTGGCTCTGGCCCGCTCCCGTCGCACCTCCGCACCGGCTGAGCGGCTCACCGGCTGACGAGGAACTAGTCGTCGGCAGGGCCCCGCAGAATCGGAAACCGTCGCGGTGCCAGCAACAGCAGGACCAGGAAGGCGAGTCCGGCCGCGCAGGCCGCGCCCAGGTAGACCGCGTGGACCGCGTCGGCGACCGCGCGGCGCAGATGCTCGTCGGAGGTGCCCGAGTCCAGGGCGCGGGTCACGCCGTCGAGGTCGCCCGCGCCGCCCAGCCGTGCGGCCAGCACCCCGTTGGCGACCGCTCCGAACAGGGCCGCGCCGATCGTCTGGCCGGTCTGGCGGCAGAACAGTATGGAGGCGGTGGCCGTGCCGCGCTCGGCCCAGTCGACGGACGACTGGACGCCGATGATCAGGGGGAGTTGGAAGAGTCCGAGCGCGCCGCCGAGCAGCAGCATGAGGAGCGCCGGCTGCCAGGGCTCACCGGGGTAGGGGAGGAAGGGGAACGCGAGCAGGATCAGCGTGGCCGTGCCGATGCCGAGCATCGCCGAGTTGCGGAAACCGATCCTGCGGTACACGTGCTGGCTGAGCGCGGCCGACACCGGCCAGCTCAACGTCCATACGGAGAGCACGAATCCGGCGGCGACGGGCGCCAGGCCGAGGACCGACTGGGCGTACGTCGGGAGGAAGACCGTCGGGGCCACCATCAGCAGACCTAGCGCGCCGAGGGCCAGGTTCACGGCCGCGATGGTGCGGCGGCGCCAGACCCAGCCGGGCATGATCGGTTCGGCGGCCCGGCGTTCGACGACCATGAGGACGGCGATCAGCGCGAGTCCCGTACCGAAGAGGGCGAGGGACGGGGGTGACAGCCAGTCCCACGCGACCCCGCCCTGCACCAGCGCCGTCAACAGGACGCCGCCGCACGCGAAGACGGTGAGCGCGCCCGCCCAGTCGATACGGGGGCGGGGGCCCGGCGTGCGCTCCGGCTCGTGCAGGTGTCGGACGATCAGCCAGAGCGCGAGCGCGCCGATCGGCACGTTGATGAGGAAGATCCAGCGCCAGTCGGCGTACGCGGCGAAAAGGCCGCCGACCGCCGGGCCCGCGATCGCCGACATCGCCCAGACCGAGGACAACTTCGCCTGGATCTTCGGGCGTTGTTCCAGTGGGTAGAGGTCGGCGGCGAGGGTCTGGACCGTGCCCTGGAGTGCGCCGCCGCCGAGGCCCTGGACGATCCGGAAGGCGATCAGTGCGGCCATGTTCCAGGCGGCGGCGCAGAGCAGGGAGCCAAGGAGGAAGAGGGCCGAGCCCACGATCAGGACCGGCTTGCGGCCGAAGGTGTCGGAGAGCTTGCCGTACACGGGCAACGTGACCGTCACGGCGAGCAGATAGCCGGAGAACAGCCAGGAGAAGACGGAGAAGCCGCCGAGGTCGCCGACGATCTGCGGGACGGCCGTCGACACGATCGTGGAGTCGAGCGCGGCCAGGCCCATGGCGAGCATGAGCGCGGCGACCACGGCACGGCGTCTGCGGGTCTCCACCCGCTTGTCGGCCGGTGCGGGCTGGACGCCGGTGTCCGGACCTTGGATGCCCTCCTGGCTCACGGGTTCCCCTGCCTCACGGGATTCCTTTCCCATTGCATCTATCTGCCGGAGCACACCATCTCACTTGACCCTCACGCTGCGGGAGGGTGGACGCTCAGTGGGCGTAAGGGGGGAGTCATCCCTGAGGCCCCCTCCACCGAGGGGTGGAGAGCCCTTAGGGGTACCTCCGTACTACGGCTCGGGGAGGGTTCGTACCGCCGGAGGACGAGACGGGGTGCGGCCGCTCCTTAGCCTGGCTTTACGCCGCTGGGGGGCGGGTCCGCTCGTACGGACCGCACCTTCGAGGGTGGGGTTTTCCCCCGGAAAAGACTGCGCTGAGCACCAGCGCGCCGGACCCCCTCCCGCCACCAGACTGATCGATGTAGCAGAACGCGCACGCCATATGTTGACCGACATAGGAGACTTACCGTGACATCGGCTGTAACCATTCCCAGGCACGGGGGCACTGGAGAGCGTACGGCCGTTGCCGCGCGGGCGCGGCAGGTCGTCAAGGCATACGGGTCCGGGGAGACCCGGGTCGTCGCTCTCGACCACGTGGACGTGGACATCGCGCGGGGCCAGTTCACCGCGATCATGGGCCCCTCGGGGTCCGGCAAGTCCACGCTCATGCACTGCCTCGCCGGCCTCGACACCGTCACCTCCGGGCAGATCTTCCTGGACGCGACGGAGATCACCGGCCTCAAGGACAAGAAGCTCACGCGGCTGCGCCGGGACCGGATCGGCTTCATCTTCCAGGCGTTCAACCTGCTGCCGACGCTGAACGCGCTGGAGAACATCACGCTGCCGATGGACATCGCGGGCCGTAAGCCGGACCGGGGCTGGCTGGACCAGGTCGTCAAGACGGTCGGCCTCAGCGACCGCCTCAAGCACCGGCCCACCCAGCTCTCCGGCGGCCAGCAGCAGCGCGTCGCCGTGGCCCGTGCCCTCGCCGCGCGCCCCGAGATCATCTTCGGCGACGAGCCGACCGGGAACCTGGACTCGCGCGCGGGAGCCGAGGTGCTGGGCTTCCTGCGCAGGTCCGTCGACGAGTTGGGCCAGACCATCGTGACGGTCACGCACGACCCGGTGGCCGCCTCGTACGCGGACCGGGTGCTGTATCTGGCCGACGGCCGCATCGTCGACGAGATGCTCCGCCCGACCGCCGAGGCCGTCCTCGACCGCATGAAGGACTTCGACGCCCGGGGGCGCACGTCATGACCGTCCTGAAGACCTCGATGCGCAACTTCTTCGCGCACAAGGGACGCATGGCACTCTCGGCCGTGGCGGTCCTGCTGTCGGTGGCCTTCGTCTGCGGGACGCTGGTGTTCACCGACACCATGAACACGACGTTCGACAAGCTCTTCGCCGCGACGTCGTCCGATGTCACGGTCCTGCCCAAGAAGGCCAAGGCCGACGACACCCCGCAGAACGGCAAGCCGGAGTCCGTGCCCGCCTCGGTCCTCGCCAAGGCCCGGACGGCGAAGGGAGTCAAGTCGGCCGAGGGCGCGGTCAGTTCGATGAACGTGACCGTCGTCAACAGCGACAACAAGAACATGGGGTCGACCACCGGCGCCCCGACCATCGCGGGCAACTGGACGAAGAACGACCTGCGTTCGATGGAGATCACCTCCGGGCACGCCCCGCGCGGGCCCACCGAGGTGATGGTCGACGCGGACACCGCCGACAAGCACCACCTCAAAATGGGTGACGAGCTGCGCACCATCGCCGTCACCGGCGACTTCAAGGCGAAGATCGTCGGTATCGCCTCCTTCAAGGTGACCAACCCCGGTGCCGCCGTCGTCTACTTCGACACCGCCACCGCGCAGCGCGAACTGCTCGGCGCCACCGGCCGGTTCACGCACATCAACCTCGCGGCCGCGCAGGGCGTGACCGATGCGCGGCTCAAGCAGAACGTCACGTCCGCGCTGGACGGCACCGGGTCGTTCAAGGTGCAGACGCAGAAGGAGAACGCGGACGAGAACCGCGAGGGCGTCGGCGAGTTCATGAACGTCATCAAGTACGCCATGCTCGGCTTCGCCGGTATCGCCTTCCTGGTCGGCGTCTTCCTGATCATCAACACCTTCTCGATGCTGGTCGCCCAGCGCACCCGCGAGATCGGCCTGATGCGGGCGATCGGCTCGTCCCGCAAGCAGGTCAACCGGTCCGTGCTCGTCGAGGCGCTGCTGCTCGGCGTCGTCGGCTCGATCCTCGGCGTCGGCGCGGGCGTCGGTATCGCCATCGGTCTGATGAAGCTCATGTCCGGCATGGGCATGAACCTCTCCACCGCCGACCTGACCGTGAAGACGACCACCCCGGTGATCGGCCTCCTCCTCGGCATCGTCGTCACCGTCCTGGCCGCCTACCTCCCGGCCCGCCGCGCGGGCAAGGTCTCCCCGATGGCCGCCCTGCGCGACGCCGGTACGCCGGCGGACGGCAAGGCGGGTCTCGTACGCGGCCTGATCGGGCTGGTCCTCACCGGCGCCGGAGCCTTCGCGCTCTACAGCGCGGCCACCGCGGACAAGGCGAAGGACGGCTCGCTCGTCCTGGGTGCCGGCGTCGTGCTCACCCTGGTCGGGTTCGTGATCGTCGGCCCGCTGCTCGCGGGCGGAGTGGTCCGCGTGATCAGCGCGGTCCTGCTGCGGGCCTTCGGCCCCGTCGGACGCATGGCCGAGCGCAACGCGCTGCGCAACCCGCGGCGCACCGGAGCGACCGGCGCCGCCCTGATGATCGGGCTCGCGCTCGTCGCCTGCCTCTCGGTGGTCGGCTCCTCCATGGTGGCCTCCGCGACCGAGGAGCTGGACAAGTCGGTCGGCGCGGACTTCATCGTCCAGTCCAACACCCAGCGGATCGTCCCGCAGGCCGCGAAGGCCATGGAGACGTCACCCGGCCTGGAGCACGTCACGAGCTACAAGGAGATCGAGGCGACGCTGACGGCTCCGGACGGCACGACCGACGACAGCGGGGTCACGGCGGCCGACCCGACCTACGCGGACGACCTGCGCCGGGCGACGACGGCGGGGGAGCTGTCGGCGGCGTACGGCAAGGACGCGATGTCGCTCGGCTCCGACTACGCCACCAAGCACGGTGTGAAGGTCGGCGACACGATGACCGTCGCCTTCAAGGGCGGCGAGACGGCGAAGCTCAAGGTCGCCGCCATCACCGACGACGACACGTCGATCGACCAGGGCGCGCGGTACCTGTCCATGGCGACGATGCGGAAGTACGTCCCCGCGAGCGAGATCCCCTCGAACACGATCATGTTCGCCAAGGCCGAGAAGGGCCAGGAGAAGGAGGCGTACGCGGCTCTGAAGAAGTCCATGGAGGCGTACCCGCAGTACCAGGTCCGTGACCAGACCGACTTCAAGCAGGAGCTCAAGGACCAGATCGGGCAGCTGCTGAACATGGTGTACGGCCTGCTGGCCCTCGCGATCATCGTGGCGGTGCTGGGCGTGGTGAACACGCTGGCCCTGTCGGTCGTCGAGCGCACCCGCGAGATCGGCCTGATCCGAGCGATCGGCCTCTCCCGCCGCCAGCTGCGCCGGATGATCCGCATGGAGTCGGTGGTGATCGCCCTGTTCGGCGCGCTGCTGGGCCTGGGCCTGGGCATGGGCTGGGGCACCACAGCCCAGAAGCTCCTCGCTCTGGAGGGCCTGAACGTCCTGGAGATCCCCTGGCCGACGATCATCGCGGTATTCGTGGGCTCGGCGTTCGTGGGTCTGTTCGCGGCACTGATCCCGGCGTTCCGGGCGGGCCGAATGAACGTACTGAACGCGATCGCCACGGAGTAGCTGCGCGGCTGCCAGGGACGGGGGGACGGGGAACGGGGGAAGACGGGGGAACGGGGGACACGGGGAACGGGGGAACGGGGAAAGCCCGGCGCCGGGGAGTTTTCGGACTCTTTGGCGCCGGGCTTCGGCGTGTGGCGTGTGGCGGGTCGCCTGCCGCCGGGGGTGGGTCGGGGCCGCGACGGGGGTATCCGTCCTCGGTCTGGCGCGGAATCGGTCGGCTGCTGGAGGCACCCGAGCCGACGCGCCATCCGCTGCGGGCGGACACCCCCGTCCCGTCCCCTTCGGTACGCGGGCGGCTGCGGGCCGGTCGGGGGCGGGGCGTCACACACCCAGCCCGGCCGCCAACAACCAGCCCGTCCGGCATTTGAGGACGAGGCCGTTCAGGCCGCCCCCCGGCCCGCCCGCACTTTCCCGCCGACCCGGGCACCTCCAGCGTGTTCGGCGCTTGAGGACGAGGCGGTAAGGCCGATGCACCCCCGGCCCGCCCGCACTTTCCCGCCTACCCCGGGCATCTCCAGCCTGTCCGGCTTTGAGGACGAGGCCGTTCAGGCCGATTCGGGGGGCTGGGGGCGGAGCCCCCAGGTACGGGATGATGGGGTCCCCCCCTGCTCGAGCGAAGCCGAGAGCTTGGGGGAGGGTAGGGGCGGCGGGGGCGAAATCAGCCAGGCCCGCACCCGCGTCGTGCGCGCTGTCGAGCAGACGTTATCCACAGGCACGGCGCCCGCGACCGCGCCGACGTACCCTGGACAACCCCCGGCCCGTACGACGTGTCGGGCGGTTCGCGTTGCCCTCTGCTCGAACCCACGGACCCTCGGATGGAAGCCCCTTCATGAGCCTGCACGGTCTGCTCGACGCCGTAGTCAAGGACGCCGCACTCACCGAAGCGGTGAAGGCCGCCACCGACGGCAACCGGATGCACGTCGACCTGGTCGGCCCACCCGCGGCCCGCCCCTTCACCGTGGCGGCACTGGCCCGGGAAGCCCGCCGCACGGTCCTGGCCGTGACCGCCACGGGCCGCGAGGCCGAGGACCTGGCGGCAGCGCTCAGGTCCCTCCTGCCCGCCGACACCGTCGTGGACTACCCGTCGTGGGAAACCCTCCCGCACGAGCGGCTCTCCCCGAGGTCGGACACGGTAGGCCGCCGCCTCGCCGTGCTGCGCCGCCTCGCGCACCCCCGCCCCGACGACCCGGAGACCGGCCCGGTCTCGGTCGTCGTCGCCCCCGTACGCTCCGTGCTCCAGCCCCAGGTCAAGGGCCTGGGCGACCTGGAGCCGGTCGCCCTGCGCACCGGGGAGAGCGCCGACCTCGGGGACATCGTCGAGGCGCTGGCGGCAGCGGCGTACTCCCGCGTCGAACTCGTCGAGAAGCGCGGCGAGTTCGCCGTACGCGGCGGAATCCTCGACGTCTTCCCGCCCACCGAGGAACACCCGCTGCGCGTGGAGTTCTGGGGCGACGACATCGAGGAGATCCGTTACTTCAAGGTCGCCGACCAGCGGTCCCTCGAAGTCGCCGAGCACGGCCTGTGGGCCCCGCCCTGCCGTGAACTGCTGCTGACGGACGAAGTGCGGCGACGGGCCGCGGCGCTCGCCGAGGCGCACCCCGAGCTGGGCGAACTGCTCGGGAAGATCGCGGAAGGCATCGCCGTCGAGGGCATGGAGTCCCTCGCGCCCGTACTCGTCGACGACATGGAGCTGCTCCTCGACGTACTGCCCCAGGGCTCGATGGCCGTCGTGTGCGACCCGGAGCGGGTCCGGACGCGGGCCGCGGACCTGGTGGCGACCTCGCAGGAGTTCCTGCAGGCGTCGTGGGCGGCGACCGCGGGCGGGGGCGAGGCGCCCATCGACGTCGACGCGGCCTCCCTGTGGTCCATCGCGGACGTCCGGGACCGGGCGCGTGAGCTGGACATGATGTGGTGGTCGGTGTCCCCGTTCGCGGCGGACGAAGAACTCGACGCGGACACCCTGAAGCTCGGTATGCACGCCCCGGAGTCGTACCGGGGCGACACCGCCAGGGCCCTCGCCGACACGAAGGGCTGGCTCGCGGACAGCTGGCGCGCGGTGTTCGTCACCGAGGGCCACGGCCCTGCCGCCCGCACCGTCGAGGTCCTCGGCGGCGAGGGCATCGCGGCCCGGCTGGAGACGGACCTCGCCGCGCTCACGCCCGCCGTCGTCCAGGTGGCATGCGGCTCCATCGAGTACGGCTTCGTCGACACGGCCCTCAAGCTCGCCGTCCTCACCGAGACCGACCTCACCGGCCAGAAGGCCGCCGGCAAGGACGGCGCGCGGATGCCGGCCCGTCGCCGCAAGACCATCGACCCGCTCACCCTGGAGACGGGCGACTACATCGTCCACGAGCAGCACGGCGTCGGCCGCTACATCGAGATGGTGCAGCGCACGGTCCAGGGCGCGACCCGCGAGTACCTGGTCGTCGAGTACGCCCCCGCCAAGCGCGGCCAGCCCGGCGACCGGCTCTACATCCCCACCGACCAGCTGGAGCAGATCACCAAGTACGTCGGCGGCGAGGCCCCCACTCTGCACCGCCTGGGCGGCGCCGACTGGACCAAGACCAAGGCTCGCGCCAAGAAGGCCGTCAAGGAGATCGCGGCCGACCTGATCAGGCTCTACAGCGCGCGGATGGCGGCGCCGGGGCATGCCTTCGGCGGGGACACCCCGTGGCAGCGCGAGCTGGAGGACGCGTTCCCGTACGCGGAGACCCCCGACCAGCTGACGACGATCGCCGAGGTCAAGGAGGACATGGAGAAGACGGTCCCGATGGACCGGCTGATCTGCGGCGACGTCGGCTACGGCAAGACGGAGATCGCGGTCCGGGCGGCCTTCAAGGCGGTGCAGGACGGCAAGCAGGTGGCGGTGCTCGTGCCCACCACCCTGCTCGTGCAGCAGCACTTCGGGACGTTCTCCGAGCGCTACTCCCAGTTCCCGGTGAACGTACGTGCGCTGTCGCGCTTCCAGACGGACACGGAGGCGAAGGCGGTCCTGGAGGGGCTGCGGGACGGCTCGGTGGACATCGTCATCGGCACCCACCGCCTCTTCTCCGCCGAGACGAAGTTCAAGGACCTGGGCCTGGTCGTCGTCGACGAGGAACAGCGCTTCGGTGTCGAGCACAAGGAGCAGCTGAAGAAGCTGCGGGCCAACGTCGACGTACTGACGATGTCGGCGACGCCGATTCCGCGCACGCTGGAGATGGCCGTGACGGGCATCCGCGAGATGTCCACGATCACGACACCGCCGGAGGAACGGCACCCGGTGCTGACCTTCGTCGGCCCGTACGAGGAGAAGCAGATCGGCGCGGCGATCCGCAGGGAGCTGCTGCGTGAGGGGCAGGTCTTCTACATCCACAACCGCGTCGAGTCGATCGACCGCGCGGCCGCCCGGCTGCGCCAGACCGTGCCCGAGGCGCGGATCGCGACGGCGCACGGCCAGATGTCGGAACAGGCCCTGGAGCAGGTCGTCGTCGACTTCTGGGAGAAGAAGTTCGACGTTCTCGTGTCGACGACGATCGTGGAGTCGGGCATCGACATCTCCAACGCGAACACGCTGATCGTGGAGCGCGGCGACAACTTCGGCCTGTCGCAGCTGCACCAGCTGCGGGGACGCGTGGGCCGTGGCCGTGAGCGCGGCTACGCGTACTTCCTGTACCCGCCGGAGAAGCCCCTGACGGAGACCGCGCACGAGCGCCTGGCGACCATCGCCCAGCACACGGAGATGGGCGCGGGCATGTACGTCGCCATGAAGGACCTGGAGATCCGGGGCGCCGGAAACCTGCTGGGCGGCGAGCAGTCCGGTCATATCGCGGGCGTTGGCTTCGACCTGTACGTACGCATGGTGGGCGAGGCGGTGGCCGACTACCGCGCCTCCCTGGAAGGCGGCGTGGAGGAGGAGCCGCCGCTGGAGGTCAAGATCGAGCTCCCGGTCGACGCCCACGTCCCGCACGACTACGCGCCCGGCGAGCGGCTGCGTCTGCAGGCGTACCGGGCGATCGCCTCCGTCAACACGGAGGACGACATCAAGTCCGTACGCGAGGAACTCGTCGACCGCTACGGGAAGTTGCCGGAGCCGGTGGAGAACCTGCTGCTCGTGGCCGGACTCCGGATGCTCGCGCGGGCGTGCGGCGTCGGGGAGATCGTCCTCCAGGGCAACAACATCCGGTTCGCGCCCGTGGAGCTGAGGGAGTCGCAGGAGCTCCGGCTCAAGCGGCTGTACCCGGGGGTCGTCATCAAGCCGGCCGCCCACCAGGTGCTGGTGCCCCGCCCGAAGACGGCGAAGGTGGGCGGGAAGCCGCTGATCGGGCGGGAACTGCTGGGGTGGACGGGGGAGTTCCTGGCTTCGATTCTGGGGTCGTGAGGGCAGGGGCAGGTGGGGGAGGGTTGGTGGAGGAGTCGGTGGCCGTTACGGCCCGGACCCTGCGGCGGCTACGGTGAGGACCGGCCGGAACCGCCCGCCCAGGGCGGTCATGGTCAGGCAAGGGGAGGGAAGCGCGTGACGCTCTGGACCAGGGGTCTACGCACAGGGCCGGCCGTGTTCGCCGCCCTGGCTCTCGTCACCGGGTGCGAGGGACTTGAAACCGGTGGTTCTTCAACGGGAAGCGAGGCACCGGCGCCGGCGCCGGACGGGCGAGCCGTCAGCCCGCTGAAGAACCCCGACGGAACGAAGCCCGGGCTAGCACCCGTGACGAGCGAGGCCGACAGGACCGAGGCTCGCAAACTCATACAGACAGTGCAGACGAAGGGTCGAGGGCCGAAGACGGGCTACGACAGGGACGAGTTCGGCTACGCCTGGATGGATACGGCCGACGGTGTCCCGCTCGCTCGCAACGGCTGTGACACCCGAAACGATCTCTTGAAGCGTGACGGCGAGAACCTGCGCTTCCGCACCGGGTCCGACTGCGTGGTCATCGCCATGGAGCTGCATGATCCCTACACCGGCACAACCATCGAGTGGCGCAAGGAGAAGGCCACCGAGGTGCAGATAGACCACGTGGTGCCGCTGTCGTACAGCTGGCAGATGGGCTCCTCACGCTGGCCCGAGAGCAAGCGCAAGCAACTCGCGAACGACGCGCTCAACCTGATCCCGGTCGAGGGCCGTGCAAACTCGTCCAAGGGGGACTCCGGACCCGCGTCCTGGCTCCCGCCGAACAAGCGGATCCGATGCGCGTACGCGGTCCGTTTCGCCGAGGTCGCCCTCAAGTACAAGATGCCGGTGACCGCGCCCGACCGGCAGATGATGCTGGAGCAGTGCGGCGGATGACGGCGCGGCCGGGCTGCGGAACCGACGTAAAAACGGTTCCTCGCAGAATGAGTTGACGCCTACGGTGTTCGGATGGAGTTGAAGGTGTCGAGCCTCGCCGAGCGTCCCGAGATGCATGGTCGGGTGGTCGGCATGGCCGACACCTGGCCCGAGTTCCTGCTCCACGACCCGGTAGGTGACGCGCACTACGGCCGGATCGCCACCGAACTGCCGGAGTACGTGCTCTTCGCGGAGGACGAGCACGGGGAAGTCGTCGCCCACGCCTACAGCGTGCCGTTCGCGTTGGCGGGCCGGGAGCGGGGCGAGCTGCCTGCGCGGGGCTGGGACCAGGTGCTGACCTGGGCGTTCGCCGATCTGCGCCGCGGCGTCCGGCCCGACACGGTGAGCGCGATTTCGATCGTCGTCGCCCCGCACGCCCAGGGCGGCGGGCTGTCGGCCCGGATGCTCTCGGCGATGCGCGACAACGCCAGGGCGCACGGGTTCGGCGAGGTCGTCGCGCCCGTGCGCCCGAGCGCGAAGCACCTGCATCCGCGTGCGGCGATGGAGGAGTACGCGTTCAGGAAGCGCGGCGACGGGCTGCCGCACGACCCGTGGCTGCGCGTCCACGTCCGCGCCGGCGCCACCATCCACGCCATCGCGCCCGCCTCGATGACCGTCGCGGCCTCGCTCGACGAGTGGCGGGAGTGGACGGGGCTGCCGTTCGACGAGGAGGGGCTCGTCGAGGTCCCCGGAGCGCTGGTGCCGGTGCACTGCGAGCCGGGGCGCGGGTACGCGGTGTACGTCGAGCCCAATGTGTGGGTGCGGCACGCACTCTGACACCGGGCTCGTTCGCCAGGCGGCATCAGCCGTCCAGCGCGTCCAGGTCGATGACCTTGCCCTTGGGGGTCTCGGCGGGGACGGGCTTGTCGTAGTCGCTGAAGGTGGTGGTGCCCGGGTCCTCGGCGGACTTGTCGATGATCTTCAGCAGGTACGGCTTGCCCTCGGTGGCGATGTAGAGGGTGTACCTGTCCTTGCCGTCCTTCTCGTGGAGGACGATCGCCGGGGTGCCGTCGACCGTGGTCGCCTTGCCTCTGGTGGCGTCGGAGTGGACGTCCTTGAAGTCGGCGAGCACGGTGTCGAGGTCGCAGAAGCTCGCGAGGTCCTCGGAGTCCGAGCCGGTCGCGGCCGACTTGGTCCACTTGCCGGCCAGCATCTCCACCACCCCGTCGGTCTCGGCCTTGGACTGGCCCTCGCCCTGAGCGCGCAGGAACTGCTCGTCGTACTTCATGTAGACGGTGTCGCCGGCCTTGACGAGGTCGGCCTTGCCCTCGCCGTTCAAGCTGATCGTTCCGGCGCACTGTCCCTTCTTGTCGAGGGCCATGTCCAGGTCGATCGAGCCGTCGCCGTCCTGGACGGTGCCCTTCATGCGCAGTGACGAGGCGTTGGAGGTGGCCTTCACGGCCCGCTCGGCGATCTCACCGCCGGTCAGCCCGGCGAACGGGCCCTTCGGCTTGCTGTCCGCCTCGTCCAGGCCGGGCAGACAGCCGGTGAGCGAGGCGGTTGCCGCTGCGGCGAGACAGAGAGCGGCGAGTGCGGTGCGACGCATGGAAATTCCCCCGGGGGTGTGATGAGCGGTTCGGTGGATCAGAAGTTGCCGTTGCCGAGCATTTCGCCGTCGGCGTCGTAGACCGTGACGAGGCCGTTCTCGCTGTGCTTCCAGTCGGCGAAGGCGGAGGCGATGAGCTTGGCGGGGCCGGTGCCCTTGCCCAGCAGGCCGCCGGTGAAGTCGGTGTAGACATCGGCGGCGTCGAGGATGTCGTTCTGCTCGTCCGCGCCCTGGACCTTGGTGACGTGCGAGACGGCGTCCTTCTCCTTCGCCGTCCCGTTCTTGTTCACAAAGGCCTTGAACTGGTCGGCCTGGGAGGCCTTCTCGGTGCCTTTGTCCGCGGCGCCCTTGTCTCCGGAGCCCTTGTCCTCGACGGTCTTCGCCGACCCTGAGCCCGCGTCGGAGCTCGCCGAGGAGCGCTTGTCGGCGGAGGCCGTGCCGCCGCCGTCTCCGTCGCCCGCGTCGTTCCCGGCGTTCGCCGACACCACGCCCAGGACGACGATGCCGACCACCGCGCCCAGCCCCACCTTGGCCTTCATCCCCATGACTGCGTCCTCTCCCCAAGTCCCCAAGACACCAATGACACGGAACGACCTGTGCTCGCCGCCGTGTCCCGGCGGTCCGTCGTTCGATGTGTCAATAAGAGCAGAGCTTGTGAACCGAGTCAACACTAGTGATGGAGATGCTTGTGTACACGGGCGTGAATGGGTAGATCTTGCGTTCGTCGGTATGCTCGACGCCACACACCAGGACGAGGGGAGCCGGGCGGGTGCAGGACAACGGGACAGAGGTGACCGCGGCCGGAATCGCCCGGCTGGCCGGCGTCGGCCGCGCCGCCGTCAGCAACTGGCGCCGCCGTCACGCCGACTTCCCCAAACCGGTCGGCGGCACCGAGACCAGCCCGTCCTTCGCGCTCGCCGAGGTCGAGGACTGGCTGCGCGCCCAGGGCAAGCTGGCCGAGGTCCCGCTGCGTGAGCGCGTGTGGCAGCAGCTCGCCGGGCACCCGGAGGGCCCGGTCCCCGCCCTGGTCCACGCCGGCTGCGCGCTCCTGCTCATCCACGACCGGCCCACGGTCTGGCTGGAGTTGAGCGCCGGCTCCGACGAGCGCCTCGCCGAACTGCTGCCCGCCTCCCTCGACCAGGTCCTCGACCCGCGCTTCGGAGTGATCCGCAAACGGGCCGTGGACACCCCGACCCCCGCCCAACTGCTCCCGTCCGCCCCGCTGTTGCGCGGCACCGCCGACCTCGCTGCCGAGCTGGGCGCACGCCAGACGTACGAGTTCCTGCTCGGCCGGCACCTCGACGCCAACCCGCGCCAGTACACGCTCACCCCGGCCGGCCTCGCCGATCTGATGGCCGACCTGGCCGGCCCGGCCCACAGCGTCCTCGACCCGGCGTGCGGCACCGGCGCCCTGCTGCGCGCCGTCACTCCCACCAAGGACCAGCAGCTCTACGGCCAGGACAGCGCCCCCGAACTCGCGGCCCTGACCGCGCTGCGCCTCGCCCTCCAGGCGAAGGCCACCGTGCGCACCGCGGCCGCCGACACCCTCCGCGCCGACGCGTACGACAGCCTCAGGGCCGACGCCGTCCTCTGCCACCCGCCCTTCAACGAGCGCAACTGGGGCCATGACGAACTCGCCTACGACGCCCGCTGGGAGTACGGCTTCCCGGCCCGTACGGAGTCCGAACTGGCCTGGGTGCAGCACGCCCTGGCGCGCCTTAGGGAGGGCGGCACCGCCGTTCTTCTGATGCCGCCCGCCGTCGCCTCCCGCCGCTCCGGCCGCCGCATCCGCGCCGACCTGCTGCGCCGCGGCGCCCTGCGCGCCGTGATCGCCCTGCCGGTCGGTGCGGCACCCCCGTACAACATCCCGCTGCACCTGTGGGTGCTGCGCAAGCCCGCGCCGCACGCCCATCCCGCGCAGCCCGAGGTGCTGCTCGCCGACACCGGTGAGCTCGTGGCCGACGGCGGCCGCGGCGGTTTCGACTGGCAGGTCGTGCGCACCGCGGTCCTCGACGCCTGGCGTCCCTTCGACCGTGGCTTCACTCGCGGCGGCACCGCACAGGAGCGGCCGGGCCCCAGCCGTCCGGTGCCCGTCATCGAACTCCTCGACGACGACGTGGACCTGGCCCCTGCCCGCCATCTCCTGCCGGCCGCGGCGGGCGGCGGAGCCGAGCAGCTCGATGATGTGCGCGACCGCCTGGGCGAGACACTCCGCCTGACCGCCGACCTCATCCCGCCTTCCCCCACGCTGTCGACCGCGCACGAGCCGGGAGGTGCCCCTGCCGACCCGCGGCAGCCCACCCGCTGGCCCCTCACCACGATCGGTGAACTCGCGCGCGGGGGCGCGCTGTTGCTGCGTACCGGCGGAAACGGCGGTCACGCGCGCGTGCCCGTCCTCACCGACCACGACGTCCTCGCCGGAACCGCACCGTCCGGAACGCTCCCCGAAAGCGACGAGGAACCCGTCCTCACCGAGACCGGCGACGTCGTCGTCCCCGTGCTCGGCGGCGGCGCCGTCGCGCGCGTGGTGGACGAGGCGACCGCCGGCGCCGCCCTCGGCCGCAACCTCGCGCTGCTGCGCCCCGACCCGGCCGCGCTGGACCCGTGGTTCCTCGCCGGTTTCCTGCGCGGCACCGCCAACAACCGCCAGGCCAGCAGCTACGCGTCCACGGCCACCAGGCTCGACGTGCGCCGCCTCCAGCTGCCGCGGCTGCCGCTGGCACAGCAGCGCCGTTACGGCGAACGGTTCCGCGCCCTCGCCGAGTTCGAGGAGGCGCTGCGGCACGCGGGCCGCCTCGGCGGGCAGTTGGTGCGTGGCCTGTACGACGGCCTGACGGACGGGACGGTCACGCCCGACTGACGGCCGCGGTGACGGCGGGACAGATCAGTGTGACAACGGTTCGGCACAACCATGACCGGTTGTCCTTGACGGCCTATACGCTCGACTCCACACTCGTTCGTCCGCTTTGCCTTCGTCCGTTTTCGTCAGGTCTCCAGGAGCAGCCATGCACGGCCACGGCTACACGCCGCCACCGCCGCGTCGACCCTCGACCACGGTGCTGGTGCTGTTGCGTGTGATCTTTGTGGCACTGCCCCTGCTGAGCATCGGGTTCCTCGCCTGGACCGCGCCTCTGCGGGCCGCCATCGCGACCCGCCTGAGGCGCGACTGGTGGGCCTTCGCGGCATCGCTCGTGATCATGGGCGTCAGCTTCGCGTTCCTGAGTACCGACGACACCGACGACTTCAGCAGCCCGGGCGGCAACGCGGGCATGATCATCCTGCTGCTGAACGCGGCCGCCTGCGCGGGCTATTTCCTGATCGTGGACATCCGCCACTTCCAGCAGCCCATGTTCCATGGCTACATGCCGCCCCAGCAGCCGCCCGCCGGCTACGGCTACCCGCAGACCCCGGCCCCCGGGACCCCGCAGACGCCGACCCCGCAGACCCCGGCCCCGCAGCCGTACGCGGCCACCTTCACCCCGCAGCACAACGCCATGCCCCAGACACCCGTCCCGCCGCCCCCGCAGGGGCAGCCGCAGCGTCCCGCGCCCGCCCGGATCGACCAGGTGCGCGCCGAGCTCGACGAGCTGAGTGACTATCTGCGCAAGCACGAGGACGGCAGGTGACCGTGGCGTCGGGACGTGTGATCACCGGCCGCTACGAACTGTCCACACTCATCGGCCAGGGCGGCATGGGCCAGGTCTGGACGGCGTACGACCAGCGGCTGGACCGGCGCGTGGCCGTCAAGCTGCTGCGCCCCGACAAGGTCGCGGGCCAGGAGGCCGACGAGCTGCGTCGCCGTTTCGTGCGCGAGTGCCGCGTCACCGCCCAGGTCGACCACCCCGGCCTGGTCACCGTCCACGACGCGGGCACCGAGGGCGAGGAACTGTTCCTCGTCATGCAGTACGTCGACGGGGCCGACCTCTCCGACCACCTTGCCGAACACACGCCGTACCCCTGGCAGTGGGCCGTCGCGGTCGCCGCCCAGCTGTGCGCCGTCCTGTCCGCGGTGCACGCCGTCCCGATCGTGCACCGCGACCTCAAACCGCGGAACGTGATGGTCAAGCAGGACGGCACGGTCACCGTCCTCGACCTCGGCGTCGCCTCGGTCATGGACACGGACACCACCCGCCTCACGCACACGGGTTCGCCCATCGGCTCGCCCGCCTACATGGCCCCCGAGCAGGCGATGGGCGGCGCGGTCGGCCCGTACACGGACCTGTACGCGCTCGGCGTGCTGTTGCACGAACTCCTCAGCGGAGACGTGCCGTTCTCGGGTTCCACCGCACTCGGCGTACTGCACCGGCACCTCTACGAGCCGCCCCTGCCGGTCCGCCGCCTGCGCGCCGAGGTCCCCGAGCCGCTCGAAGCGCTCGTTCTGCGCCTGCTCTCCAAGGACCCGCAGCACCGCCCGGCCTCCGCGCAGGAGACGTACGAGCAACTGCTTCCGCTGCTCCCCGCGCGCGGGGCCCCGACCGGCGGACCGCTCGACCCGACACGCCCGTTCCTGCGCCCGCACGCCCCCTGGCCCGACCGGGCCCGTACGCCCGCGCCGCAGCCGTCGGCACAGGCCGTGGACAACAGGCCCGATGTCGCGGGCGCGGTCGACGAGGTCAAGCGCCTTCTCGGCGAGGGCCGCATCACGCAGGCCGTCGACATCCTCGGCTCGATCCTCCCGGCCGCGGCGGAGCAGCACGGCGAGCACTCGCCCGTCGTGCGCACGCTGCGCAAGCAGTACGCGGCCACGCTGATGGACGACGGCCAGTACCGCCGCGCCCTGCCCGAGCTGCGCCGCCTCGCCGACGAGCGCGCCGCCGAGGCCGGCCAGGCCGACCCGCAGTCACTGCGCTTCCGCTACGAAGCCGCCCAGTGCCTCGAACAGCTCGGCGAACCCGCGGCCGCGCTCGCGGAGTACCGGGCGCTGCTGCCGTACTACGAGAACCAGTACGTGGCCGGCGATCCCGAGCTCGCCTACGACGTGCGCCGCCGCATCGGCCACCTCCTGCTCGCCCTCGGCGACCGCGGTGCCGCGCACGACACGCTGGCCCGGCTGCTGCTCGACGTGGAGCGGCTGCGGGGGCCGGGACATCCATTGGTTGCGGAGGTCCGGCGGACGCTGCAGTGGCTGGGGCAGGTGCGCGGGTAGGCAGTCGGTACCTTGCCTTGCCACAAATCGTTGGCCGAATGGGTGGCCGAGAGCCGGGTCACTGCTTACCATCGATCACCGCAAGACTTTGTGCACCGTCGCACAAGCTCCTACAGGAGGTTCTCCTTGCACCGCCGCCGTCGCACCGCGCTCCTCCTCTCCGCCGCGCTCGCCACCGCGGCTCCCCTCCTCACCGCCTGCGGAAACGACGCGCATCCCGGTGCCGCGGCCGTCGTCGGCGGCGAACGGATCACGGTGTCCCAGCTGGAGAACCGGGTGAGCGAGGTGCGCACCGCGCAGCGGGCCGCCATCACGAACGACACCCAGTACGAGCAGGCCATCGCCAAGTCCGGCGGCCTCACCCGCGACACCCTGCACGGCATGGTCCTGGACCAGGTGCTGCACCGCGCCGCCCGGGACGCGGGCGTGACCGTCTCCCGCAACGAGGTCCTGCGCCTGCGCTCGAGCCTTGAGCAGCAGGCGGGCGGCGCGAAGGCGCTGGAGACGGCATGGTTGCAGCAGTACGGCGTGGCGCCCGAGCGGCTCGAGGACAACCTCCGCGTCCAGATCGAGGCCCAGAAACTGGCCACCGGGCTCGGCACCGACACCAGCCAGCCCGCGTTCTGGAAGGCCCTGTCCGACGCCTCCAAGAAACTCGACGTCGACCTGAACCCGCGCTACGGCACCTGGGACGTACAGAAGAGCAGCCGCGTCGACGCGAAGCTGCCGTGGCTGCGCGAGGTCACGCAGGCGGGGAGCCAGGGGACGGCGTAGCCGCCGCGGGGCCCGCTGTGGACAGGTGAGCTCACCATGGACGGCTGAGCCCGCTGTGGACGGGTGACCTTGTTGTCAGTGGCGTGGGTTACGTTCGGTGTGTGAACGCATCCGACCCTGGGCGCATCGTCCTGCTCACCACCAGCCACCGTGTCGCGCCCGGACTCCTGTCCTGGCCCGCCTGGCAGGCGCTGCACGGCGCCGACCGCGTGCTGTGCGCGGACGGCGCACACCCCCAGCTGCCGTATCTGCGCGAGGCGGGCGTCAAGGTCGACGAGGCCGCGCCGACCGCCGAGGAGCTCGTCGACGCCTGCGCCGGCGGGCGCACGGTGACGGTGGTCGCCACGGGCGAGGGCGAGCCGCACCTGACGGACGGACTGGCCCGCATGGCCGGCTCCGGGCGCGTGCAGATGCCCGACCTCGAACTGCTCCCCGCGTCGTACGACCTCCCCGGCGCCCGGCTCCTCGACCTCGTCCAGGTCATGGACCGCATCCGCGCCGAGTGCCCCTGGTCGTCCCAGCAGACCCACCAGGGCCTCGCGAAGTACGGCATCGAGGAGGCGTACGAACTCGTCGAGGCGATCGAGGAGGGCGACCGGCACGAGCTGTGCGAGGAGCTCGGGGACGTCCTGCTCCAGGTCGTCTTCCATGCGCGGATCGCGGAGGAAGGACGCCCGGAGGACGGCGCGGAGCCGTTCTCCATCGACGACGTGGCGGGCGGCATCGTCACCAAGCTCATCCACCGCCATCCGCACGTCTTCGGCGACGAGACCGCCGAGACGCCCGAGGAGGTCAAGGAGCACTGGTTGCGCACCAAGGCCGTCGAGAAGCAGCGGACCTCTGTGACGGAGGGCATCCCGCTCGGCCAGCCGGGCCTGGCGCTCGCCGCGAAGCTCGCGTCCCGCGTGCGCACGGCGGGACTTGAGGTCCCCCTGCCGCCGGGAGAGGGCGTCGGTTACGAACTGCTCGCGATGGCCGTGCGCGCCGAGGCGGAGGGCGTGGACCCGGAGGCAGCGCTACGGGCGGCGGCGCGGGCGTATCGGGACGCGATACGGGAAACGGAGTCCTGAGACCGGCCTCACACCGGCCCTCACACCGGTCCTGACACCGCAGATCAGCCTCACGTCGACCCTCCCGATACCGTCAAGGAGTGACCGAAAAGCCAGCCCGGACCTCCGTCGGCAGCACGCCCCCCGAACTCTTCACCTGGGAGTTCGCCACCAACCCCTACCCGGCGTACGCCTGGCTGCGCGAGCACGCCCCCGTGCACCGGACCAAACTGCCGAGCGGAGTGGAGGCCTGGCTGGTCACCCGGTACGCCGACGCCAAGCAGGCCCTCGCCGACGCCCGCCTCTCCAAGAACCCCGCACACCACGACGAACCCGCACACGCCAAGGGCAAGACCGGCATCCCCGGCGAGCGCAAGGCCGAGCTGATGACTCATCTGCTCAATATCGATCCGCCGGATCACACGAGGCTTCGGCGGCTCGTGGCCCAGGCGTTCACACCACGCCGCGTGGCCGCATTCGCCCCGCGCGTACAGGAGTTGGCCGATCACCTCATCGACCAGTTCGCGCACAAGGGCAGCGCCGACCTCATCCACGAGTTCGCCTTTCCCCTCCCCATCTACGCCATCTGCGATCTGCTCGGCGTCCCGCGCGAGGACCAGGACGACTTCCGCGACTGGGCGGGGATGATGATCCGGCACGGGGGAGGGCCGCGGGGCGGGGTCGCGCGGTCCGTGAAGAAGATGCGCGGCTATCTCGCCGAGCTCATCCACCGCAAGCGCGCGGCGCTCCCCGAGGAGCCAACCCCCGGCGAGGACCTCATCTCCGGTCTCATCCGCGCCTCCGACCACGGCGAGCACCTGAGCGAGAACGAGGCCGCGGCGATGGCGTTCATCCTCCTGTTCGCGGGGTTCGAGACCACCGTCAATCTCGTCGGAAACGGCACATACGCGCTCCTCACCCATCCCGAGCAGCGGCAGCGGCTCCAGCAGTCCCTGGCGGTCGGCGACACGGACCTCCTCGCGACCGGCGTCGAGGAACTGCTCCGGTACGACGGGCCGGTCGAGCTGGCCACATGGCGGTTCGCGACGGAGGCGGTCACCATCGGCGGGCAGCGCATCGAGGTCGGCGATCCGGTACTCGTCGTACTCGCCGCCGCCGACCGCGACCCCGGGCGGTTCGACGCCCCCGACACCCTTGACCTCGGCAGACGCGACAACCAGCACCTCGGCTACGGGCACGGCATCCACTACTGCCTCGGTGCGCCCCTGGCCCGTCTGGAGGGCAGGACCGCGCTCGCGACGCTCCTCACCCGTCTCCCTGACCTGCAACTCGCCGTCGATTCCACCGATTTGCGGTGGCGGGGAGGGCTCATCATGCGTGGGCTGCGCACATTGCCGGTGAGCTTCACCCCAGCTCCGAGCTGATAAAACGTCAGCTCTGTGATCTTCACGTGATCTGCTCTGCATCTACTTGTGACAAGCGTTCGACTGCGGATAGGTTCACGGCTCAGTGCAGACCTCACCCGTCGCTCTAATCCCTGCCGTCACGCGAAAGGCAACCGCATGCTCTCCGGGAACGGTCGTCACCGTCGCCCCCGTCAGGCCCCGGCTCTCTTCGTCGCAGCCGGAGTGACCGGTTCGGCCATCGCGATCCCCCTGCTCGGCGCGACCGGCGCCAGCGCTGCCAGCGGTACGACCTGGGACGCGATCGCGGACTGCGAGAGCGGCGGATCGTGGAGCGCCGACACCGGCAACGGCCGTTACGGCGGGCTCCAGATGACCCAGGAGACCTGGGAGCAGTACGGCGGCCTCGACTACGCCGCGAGCGCCGACCAGGCCAGCCGCTCCCAGCAGATAGCCGTCGCCGAGAAGGTCGTCGCGGACAAGGGCGCGAGCGCCTGGGCGACCTGTGGGCTCGTCGCGGGTCTGACGCAGGACTCCGGCGCCGCCGATGTCGACACGGGTGTGGCCGACGACTCCGCTTCTTCGTCCACCGATTCGGGTTCGGACTCGACCTCGGACTCGACCTCGGACTCGGACTCGGGTTCTGGCTCTGGCTCTGATTCCACGAAGTCCGATACATCAGACACGTCTGATGGGTCCGACAAGTCCGATACGTCCGAGTCCTCCAGTGATGCGACACAGGACTCCGGCAGCGGCGCCAACTCCGAATCGTCGAGCGGCGACAGCACGTCCACCGGTACGGCGAAAAGCGGCGAAACCGGTCGCCATCGCGGGGGCAGTGCCGAAGAGGGCGCCGCGGCCTCGCGTGCGGGCGACTCCGCCGGCCGGCACGCCTCGCGCGGCGGCACCGTCTCGCGTGAGGCGGTCGACGGCACGTATGTGGTCCGCCCCGGAGACAATCTCTGGGCCATCGCCGACTCCTTTGACATGGAGGGTGGATGGCCCGAGCTCTACGCCGAGAACAAGCAAACCGTCGGCGCCGACCCGGACCTCATCCTCCCCGGTCAAAGGCTTGAACTCGGCAGCGAGTAACTGCTCCCCAAGCCGTCGAATCAGGCGAAAAGTAGCGGCAGTTCGGGGCGAATGTCCGGTTTGATGAAAGTGAGACATGGCTCTCAAAGACCCTGATCGTCTTTGGAGTTCGGCGGATCGCGTGTTTACGGTCGTGATCGCTCGCCACAGCGGGCCCCGTCGGACGTCACGCCGAATCCTGCCAACGGCCGTACGGGAACAGTCGTCGCGTCAAGCGCCGTAGGCAGGAGCGGGGGACCCAAGGTAAGCGCCCTCCCCGGTCACCGAGACCGGAGATGGCTTGGGGTTAAGCCGCGCGCAAGTCGCGCGGCCGGGCAACTCACTCGGCCCGAACCCGACAGCTCACCTCGCAGGCGTCGGTGAGGGGATCTCTCCATGCTGCATTCCGGCACGGGCAAGCACCGCCGCCCGACCAAGACCGCTCGTATCGCCACGCTCGCCGGTGTCACCGGCGCCGCCATCGCCGTTCCGCTGATGGTCTCCGGCACCGCCTCCGCCGCCAGCGCCTCCGAGTGGGACGCCGTCGCCCAGTGCGAGTCGGGAGGCAACTGGTCCATCAACACCGGCAACGGCTACTACGGCGGCCTGCAGTTCTCGTCCTCCACCTGGGCCGCGTACGGCGGCACGCAGTACGCCTCCACCGCCGACCAGGCCTCCAAGGCCCAGCAGATCCAGGTCGCCGAGAAGGTCCTCGCGAGCCAGGGCAAGGGTGCCTGGCCGGTCTGCGGCAAGGGTCTGTCCGGCGCGTCCCCCTCGGGCTCCGGTGCCGCGCAGGAGAGCACCCAGCAGCAGAGTGCGCCGGCCCAGGAGGAGCGGGCCTCCCGCTCCCAGGAGCGCTCCGCGCCCAAGACCGTCGAGACCCCGACCGGCAAGAAGGTCAAGAAGGGCGACGGCGAGTACAAGGTCGTGAAGGGTGACACCCTCAGCGCGATCGCCTCGGAGCACCACGTCAAGGGCGGCTGGAAGAAGGTGTTCGAGCTGAACGACGACATCATCGACGACGAGAACTTCATCTTCCCGGGTCAGCAGCTGCACCTCAGCTGACGTTGACGCCGCGCCCCTGAGGCGCGGCCTCGACGCGGAAACCTCTTCGTGGAACCTCGGCTTGCTCACAGCCCTCTCATAAGAGGGGCCCGCAAGCTGAAGGAGTCCTCCCGGGAGCGCTTCCGTTCCCGCTCTCCCCGCCCCGGTGCGTGTTCCCCCGCATGCACCGTGGCGGGGCTTTTCTTTCTCTGTTCTCCCCCCATTTGTTCCGTTCTGGAACAATGTGTACCCTCAGTTCCGTCCATGGGGTGGTCGGACGGCTGGCCGATCTCCCGGAGCCGGTTAGGCTCATCTCGCGGAACCGCCGCGGCTCCGCGCATGCGGGCCGAGCGCCCGTGTACCCGCGTCACATCCCAGAAGGAGATGCTCGTGCCGTCCATCGACGTCGTCGTAGCCCGGGAAATCCTGGACTCCCGAGGCAATCCCACGGTCGAGGTCGAGGTCGGCCTCGACGACGGCAGCACGGGGCGTGCCGCCGTCCCGTCCGGCGCCTCCACCGGCGCATTCGAAGCTGTCGAACTCCGCGACGGAGACGCCGGCCGCTACCTCGGCAAGGGCGTCGAGAAGGCCGTCCTCGCCGTCATCGAGCAGCTCGGCCCGGAGCTCGTCGGCTACGACGCCACCGAGCAGCGGCTGATCGACCAGGCGATGATCGACCTGGATGCCACCGACAACAAGGGCTCGCTCGGCGCCAACGCCATCCTCGGCGTCTCCCTCGCCGTCGCGCACGCCGCCTCCGAGGCCAGCGACCTCCCGCTCTTCCGCTACCTGGGCGGCCCGAACGCGCACCTGCTGCCCGTTCCGATGATGAACATCCTGAACGGCGGCTCGCACGCCGACTCGAACGTGGACATCCAGGAGTTCATGATCGCCCCGATCGGCGCGGAGTCCTTCTCCGAGGCGCTGCGCTGGGGCGCCGAGGTCTACCACACCCTCAAGAAGGTGCTGAAGTCCCGCGGTCTGGCCACCGGCCTCGGCGACGAGGGCGGCTTCGCCCCGAACCTCGGCTCCAACCGCGAGGCTCTCGACCTCATCCTCGAGGCGATCAAGGAAGCCGGCTACACCCCCGGCGAGCAGATCGCCCTCGCGCTCGACGTCGCCGCCTCCGAGTTCTACAAGGACGGCTCCTACCTCTTCGAGGGCAAGGAGCGCTCCGCCGCCGAGATGACCGAGTACTACGCCGAGCTGGTCGAGGCGTACCCGCTCGTCTCCATCGAGGACCCGCTGTTCGAGGACGACTGGGCCGGCTGGAAGGTCATCACCGACAAGCTCGGCTCCAAGGTCCAGCTCGTCGGCGACGACCTGTTCGTCACCAACCCGGAGCGCCTGGCCCGTGGCATCGAGGAGGGCTCGGCCAACGCCCTGCTCGTCAAGGTCAACCAGATCGGTTCGCTGACCGAGACCCTGGACGCCGTGGAGCTCGCCCAGCGCAACGGCTTCAAGTGCATGATGTCCCACCGCTCCGGCGAGACCGAGGACGTCACCATCGCGGACCTGGCCGTCGCCACCAACTGCGGCCAGATCAAGACCGGCGCCCCCGCTCGCTCCGAGCGCGTCGCCAAGTACAACCAGCTGCTGCGCATCGAGGAGATCCTCGACGACGCGGCGGTGTACGCCGGCCGCAGCGCCTTCCCGCGGTTTCGCTCCGCGAACCAGTAGGCACAGCGCTCCGCGAACCAGTAGGCACAGCGCTCCGCGAACCCGTAAGCACAGCGAGGGCTGAGCTCCGCACGCAGGGGCCACCGCCCCGTCGGGCGTACGTCCCCGTACTCGGTCCCGTACCGTGTGCGGGGACGTACGTGCGTGAAGGGGAGGCATTGGGATGGCCGTGAAGGACCGCGACCGGGACCGGTTCTCCACCGCGACCAGGCTGCGGCTGCTCGGCGAGCAGACGGCCGCCCGTGTCTACCGCTCCCAGACCAAGCGCCAGGCCCGCCGCTCCCGGCTGACGGGCCGGGCCGCCCTGCTCGTCCTCGTCCTCTGTTCCCTCGTCGTCGCCCTCGCCTACCCGACACGGCAGTACGTCTCCCAGCGCGCCGAGATCGCCGACCTCCAGCAGGAGCGGGAGCAGGCCCGCGAACGGGTGGAGCAACTGCGCGACCTCAAGGCACGCTGGCAGGACGACGAGTACGCCGAGCAGCGGATCCGGGAGCGGCTGCACTATGTGATGCCGGGGGAGACCGGCTACATCGTGATCGACCCCGACGCGGCGAGGAAGTCGCGTACGGACCAGACGGCGGCCGACCGCCCCTGGTACTCCAATCTCTGGTACGGCGTCGACAAGGCCGACAGCGCGGACCAGTGAACCGATGAGAGAGACACAGACCCAAGGCATGGAAACGCCCCCTCCTTCCACTCCGCGCACCGAGCCCACCGACGCGGACGTCGAGGCCTTCAAGCAGCAGCTCGGGCGCCCGCCGCGCGGGCTGCGTGCGATCGCGCACCGGTGCCCGTGCGGTCAGCCGGACGTGGTCGAGACGGCGCCGCGGCTGCCGGACGGCACGCCGTTCCCGACGACGTACTACCTGACGTGCCCGCGCGCGGCGTCGGCGATCGGCACGCTCGAGGCGAACGGCGTCATGAAGGAGATGACGGATCGGCTGGCCGAGGACCCTGTTCTGGCCGCCGCCTACCGTGCCGCCCACGAGGACTACATCGCGCGCCGCGATGCCATCGAGGTTCTGGACGGCTTCCCGAGCGCGGGCGGCATGCCGGACCGGGTGAAGTGCCTGCACGTTCTGGTGGCCCACTCCCTGGCGGCGGGGCCGGGCGTGAACCCGCTGGGCGACGAGGCGATCGCGATGCTGCCGGAGTGGTGGCGCAAGGGTCCGTGCGTGACGCTGCCGCCCGAGGAGTGATGTCGCCCCCGCCGCCCCTACCCTCCCCCAAGCTCTCGGCTTCGCTCGAGCAGGGGGGACCCCCATCATCCCGTACCTGGGGGCTCCGCCCCCAGACCCCCGTATCGGCCTGAACGGCCTCGTCCTCAAACGCCGGACGGGCTGGGTATGTCAGCCCCTCTGGGGGCACCTCCCAGCGGTAGCTGGGGGAGTTTGAGGAGCGGGGTCTGGGGCGGAGCCCCAGGGATGGGACGGGTAGGGGCGGCGGGGGCGAGGAAACGGAACCACGACAGGAGAGCACAGGTCATGACCAGGGTCGCTGCCATCGACTGCGGCACCAACTCCATCCGGCTGCTCGTCGCCGACGCGGACCCGGCGACGGGCGAACTCGTCGACCTGGACCGGCGGATGACGATCGTCCGCCTCGGCCAGGGCGTCGACCGCACCGGCCGCCTCGCCCCCGAGGCCTTGGAGCGGACGTTCACCGCCTGCCGTGAGTACGCGGCGGCCATCAAGGAGCACGGCGCGGAACGCCTCCGCTTCGTGGCGACCTCCGCCTCCCGAGACGCCGAGAACAGGGACGAGTTCGTACGCGGTGTCCTGGACATCCTGGGTGTCGAGCCCGAGGTCATCTCAGGCGACCAGGAGGCCGAGTTCTCCTTCACGGGCGCGACCAAGGAGCTGACCGGCAGGGACGACCTCGCGAAGCCCTTCCTCGTCGTGGACATCGGTGGCGGCTCCACCGAGTTCGTCGTCGGCGACGACCACGTCCGCGCCGCACGCTCGGTCGACATCGGCTGCGTACGGATGACGGAGCGCCACCTCATGCACGAGGGGACGATCGCGGACCCGCCGACACCGGACCAGATCGAGGCCATCCGTGCCGACATCGCCGCGGCCCTCGACCTCGCCGAAGAGACCGTCCCCCTGCGCGAGGCACACACGTTGGTCGGGCTCGCGGGATCCGTCACCACGGTGTCGGCGATCGCGCAGAACCTCTCCGAGTACGACCCGGCCGCCATCCACCACTCCCGGGTCCCGTACGACAAGGTCCGGGATATCACCGAGCATCTCCTGGCCTCCACGCACGCGGAACGCGCCGCCATCCCCGCGATGCACCCGGGCCGTGTGGACGTGATCGGTGCCGGTGCGCTCGTACTGCTCTCGATCATGGAACGGATCGGGGCGAGCGAGGTCGTCGTGAGCGAGCACGACATCCTCGACGGCATCGCCTGGTCGGTTGCGTAGACCCCTAAGCTACCCATGGGTAGCCTCGCTTGAGCTGTTCCGCTAACGTATGAGCACGTCCGAGGGGTCCTGAAAAGGCCCTCGGTGAGGGCCCTCGGAGAAACTTCGTGAAGTTCTTCACAAGGAAATCGGGCCTGATAGGCAAGGTTTTCGCGTCCTCGGGCCGACTGCGGGGCGTACGGGGTTCAACGACGGGGGTACGGGGCCGTTTTCGAGGTGCCGGGAGGCGGTGGGACGGGCAGCTGGTTCAGGCGGTTCGCGGGCCCCAAGTGGCAGCTCACGCGGTGTTGACAGCGCTCTGTGAGGCGCGGTGGTTCCCCTGTCGGGGCATGGCCTGACGCACGTGGGCCGCGCAGTGTAGCAGAGGGGCTGCAGGAGCTTGTGAAGGGGCGCACGAGCTACCCCCCTGGAGCGGGTGGATACTCGATGGCATGAGCACCACGGAGCGTCCCAGGATCCTCGTAGTAGGCGGTGGGTACGTAGGCCTGTACGCAGCTCGGCGCATCCTCAAGAAGATGCGCTACGGCGAGGCGACCGTCACGGTCGTCGACCCCCGGTCGTACATGACCTACCAGCCCTTCCTCCCCGAAGCCGCCGCCGGCAGCATTTCGCCTCGGCACGTCGTCGTCCCGCTGCGACGCGTGCTGCCCAAGGCGGAAGTTCTCACCGGCCGGGTCACCACCATCGACCAGGACCGCAAGGTCGCACACATAGCCCCGCTGGTCGGCGAGGCGTACGAACTGCCTTTCGACTACCTCGTCATCGCGATGGGCGCGGTCTCCCGCACCTTCCCGATCCCCGGCCTCGCCGAGCAGGGCATCGGCATGAAGGGCATCGAGGAGGCCATCGGCCTGCGCAACCATGTGCTTGAGCAGCTCGACAAGGCGGACTCCACGAACGACGACGAGGTCCGGCGCAAGGCGCTCACCTTCGTCTTCGTCGGCGGTGGCTTCGCCGGCGCGGAGACCATCGGCGAGGTCGAGGACATGGCCCGCGACGCGGCCAAGTACTACACCAACGTGTCCCGTGAGGACATGCGGTTCATCCTCGTCGACGCCGCGGACAAGATCCTCCCCGAGGTCGGCCCCAAGCTCGGCGCGTACGGCAAGGAGCACCTGGAGTCCCGTGGGGTCGAGGTGTACCTGTCCACCTCCATGGACTCCTGCGTCGACGGCCACGTGGTGCTGAAGAACGGCCTCGAGGTCGACTCCAACACGATCGTGTGGACGGCCGGTGTCAAGCCGAACCCCGTCCTGTCCCGCTTCGGTCTGCCGCTCGGCCCGCGCGGTCACGTCGACACCCAGCCGACCCTCCAGGTCCAGGGCAGCGACTACATCTGGGCCGCCGGCGACAACGCCCAGGTGCCGGACGTCGCCGCCCGCAAGGCCGGCGTCGAGAACGCCTGGTGCCCGCCGAACGCCCAGCACGCACTGCGTCAGGCGCGTGTCCTCGGTGACAACGTGATCTCCGGTATGCGGGGCTTCCCGCAGAAGGAGTACTCGCACGCCAACAAGGGCGCGGTGGCCGGTCTCGGCCTCCACAAGGGCGTCGCGATGATCGTCATGGGCAAGATGAAGATCAAGCTCAAGGGTCGTCTCGCCTGGTACATGCACCGCAGCTACCACGGCTTCGCGATGCCGACGTGGAACCGCAAGATCCGGGTCTTCGCGGACTGGACGCTCGCGATGTTCCTCAAGCGTGAGGTTGTTTCGCTCGGTGCCATCGAGACGCCTCGCGAGGAGTTCTACGAGGCTGCCAAGCCCGCCCCCGCGTCGGCCGTTCGGGCCGAGCCGGCTCCGGCTGCCAAGAAGACCGAGGAGAAGGCCAAGGCCTCCTGACCTCCGGTCGCTGAACCACCCGAAGGGGCCTCCCGCCATCCGTGGTGCGGGGGGCTCCTTCGTCGTTTTCCTCGCCCCCGCCGCCCCTACCCGTCCCATCCCTGGGGCTCCGCCCCAGACCCCGCTCCTCAAACGCCGGACGGGCTGATTTCAGCCCGTCCGGCGTTTGAGGACGAGGCCGCAAGGCCGATAGCGGGGGTCTGGG